>CALXJL010000133.1 GCA_944388615.1 uncultured Clostridia bacterium | reverse complement strand
AATAATAGAAAGGATATGGTGATGAAAATGAGAAAAGGAATAAAAGTAGCATTAATTATATTAGGAGTAATTATAATATTATGGTTAGTATTTTTTATGGTAGATTATAATAGAGTGAAAAATGGAGAAAAGCCAATATTTTGTATAAATACTGCTAATGCCAATGATGGAGGTACAAAAGAATATTTAGGGTTAGGATATAAAGTAATTGATTTTCACAGGCTAAATGACTATGATGAAGTTAAGATAGGTACTTGGTCTATGAAATATGAGGACTTTGAAGAAGAATATAATAAGCAAGAGGATATAACAAATTATACTAATAATAAAAAATATAAAGATTTATCAGAGGTGCCTGAAAAATATCCTATGGAACAAGCTATAAAAGACGGATGTGTAATTATAAGTCATAATGTATTTAATAAATCTAAATTGGATTCTTTTATCGACAATACAAATGTAAGTAATAATGATAGAAAATCAGATTTTATAAGATTTGTCCAATATACAATAGAAGGAGATGCAATAATTACAGATTTAGAATATAAAGCAGATGTTGGATATATATTAACAACTGATAACACAAGAGATGCTTTTGGAGCAGATACAAAAGTAACAACTAATAATGATATACCATCAAATTTTTATACAATAGATTTAGTAGAAAATAAAGATCTTATTGATATTGCTTTACTTTTAATAGGAGAAATAGATTATGAATCTAATAAAAAAGTTTATAAACCAATAATAGTAGCAAGTTATTCAAAAGATTCAGAAACTTATGAAACAGCACCGTCTTTTGTAGGAGAAGTAAAAGAAGTAAATGATACATCAATAATAGTAAAAACAGAAGATAGAAATTTAGGAGATGCTGTTAGTGTTAAAGTGGAAAATCCAAAGGAATATAGTATAGGGGATAAGGTTGAAGTAATTTATACAGGAACAGTACTTGAAACATATCCTTGTCAAATTTATGAAATTGAAGTAAATAAGTGTGAAAATTAGTAATAAATAAGACAGATATTTCAGCTTGAAAATATCTGTCTTTTAGTATATAATCGTATCAAAATATATTAATTTATGGAGAAATTTAATGAAAAAAATAATAAAATATATAATAATTTTAGGAGTAATTGTTATATTAATAATTTTAGGAATAAATCTTTATGTTAAAATTTCTACAAAAAAGCAAATTATTAATAAAGATGAATATTCAAACTTATATGATATAGATTGTATAATTGTTTTAGGAGCAGGAATATGGGGAGATAAACCAAGTCCTATGTTAGAGGATAGATTATTAGAAGGAATAAATTTATACGAAAATAATGTATCAAATAAAATATTAATGAGTGGAGATCATGGTAGAGAAGAATATGATGAAGTAAATATTATGAAAAATTATGCAATAGAAAAAGAAATTCCATCAGAAAATATTTTTATGGACCATGCTGGTTTTTCAACATATGAAAGTATTTATAGAGCAAAAGAAATTTTTGAAGCAAAAAAAGTTGTAATAGTAACTCAAGAATATCATTTATATAGAGCATTATATATTGCTAATAAGTTAGGTTTAGAAGCTTATGGAGTTAATTCAGATCCAAGACAATATGTTGGTGCAGTTTATAGAGAATTAAGAGAAATATTAGCAAGGAATAAAGATTTTATAAAATGTATATTTAAACCAGAACCTACTTATTTAGGTGGATCAATTCCTGTAAGTGGAAATGGAGATATTACAAATGATGATAAAGAAGATATTTAAAGGAATATGTTATCATAATAAAAGATAGTAAGGTGTGGAGGGAAAGTATGTTAGGAATTTTTATTTTATTAATTATAGCAATGTTATTAGTGGTAAAATTTTGTAAGAAAACATTAAAAATTGTATTATCGATTATAATTATTTTAGTAACATTATATTGTATTGTTATATCTATTGATATGAATAGGGTAAGTAGCTTTAGAGTACCGATATTTGCAATAGTTAAGCAAGAGGATGACTCTTCTATGAAAACAATTATATATCAAGGATTAGGTTATGAAATTAGAATGATTAGAGATGTAACAAATGATAAAATAATAGAAATGGAAATGTATATGTTTGATAAAGTGATAGCAGGTGCTATAAAATAATGATAAATACTTTTATATTTATGATTTTAACTTTTATAGGTGCAGGATATGTATTATTAAATAAAGGAAAAGTAAGTGCAGGTTATGCAATAGTTCCAAGTTTATTTTGTGCTATATTCTCTCAATTAGCAGTTTATGAAAAATTTAAGAAAGAAAAATAGAAATAGTAATTTATAAGGAGGAACAAAATGAAAGAAAGAAGTTGGCTTATTAGTATAGGCATAATAATTTATATCATTTTAACAGGAATTGATAGATTTGTATGCAAAGTACCTAATTATGTATATATTCCAATAGCAATAATAGGAATTGCTTTTATAATAATTGGTTTTATAAAGGATAAAAATAAATAGTAATTGCACTAAACTGCTGTCGCAGTGGTCGTTTAAGTTAGTATAACACTAAATAGGAAAATTTGCTACTA
>CALXJL010000132.1 GCA_944388615.1 uncultured Clostridia bacterium | reverse complement strand
TCGCTTGAAAGTTCGTCGGTAACTACGTCTCAGTGGACTTTCACCACAGAGCATTGATATGCCCGTCATACAAATATGAGGATATAACTTTGGTTATATCCCCTTTTACATATCAGTTAGTTTTACGCATGTTCTTTTATATATTCAACAACGTCACCTACTGTAACAATTTTTTCAGCATCGCTGTCTGGTATTTCTGTATCAAATTCTTCTTCTAGAGCCATTATTAATTCAACTATATCTAGAGAATCTGCACCTAAATCATCTATAAAAGATGCCTCCATAGTAACTGATCCTTCTGCAACACCTAATTGTTCTACTATTATTCCTTTTACTTTTTCTAGTATTTCTTCTACTGTCATTTTGTACACCTCCTCTCACATTTCTTCCTATGTTCAACACTACAATATTATATGTTCATGTAATTGTCAATAGATTTTTTAATTATTTTTTTGATTATATTTTTCAAATTCTTCTGTCATTTTTTCAACTGCTTTATTTTCCACAAACTGTTCTGCTTGTTTAATTGTGAATTCAAATAATTTTTCATCACTACTTCCATGAGCTTTTACTACTGGTTTTTTTACTCCTAAGAATAATGCTCCACCATATTCTTTATAATCCATTGTTTTTGAAAATCTTTTAATTGCTGGAAGACATGGTATTGCTCCTATAGTTGATAATATATTTCTTTTTAAACTTTCTGTCAATGTTCTTTTTACTAATTTGCCAATTCCCTCTACTGCTTTTAAAAACACATTTCCTGTAAAACCATCTGTAACAATTGCATCTATTTCTCCTGAGAAAGCATCTCTTCCTTCAACATTTCCAACAAAATTAATATTTAATTCTTCTGATTTTTCTTTTAATAATTGGTATGATGATTTTGTCAAATCATTTCCTTTTGTTTCTTCTGTTCCTATATTTAATAAACCAATTCTAGGTTTGTCTATATTAAACGTATTCCTTAAATAAATTGTTGACATTTGTGCAAATTGTAATAAGTTTAATGGTTTGCAATTTGTATTTGATCCTGCATCTATTAATAGCAATCTTCCTTTATATGCTGGTAAGATTCCTGCAAGCGCTGGTCTATCTATTCCCTTTATTCTACCAACTAATAGAGTTGCACCTGTAAGTAAAGCTCCTGAATTTCCTGCTGAAATAAATACATCTCCTTTGCCTTCTTTTAGCATATTAAATCCAACAACCATTGATGAATCTTTTTTGTGTTTTATTGCTTGTGTTGGTATATCTTCCATTTCTATTGTTTCAGTAGTATGATGTATTTTTAATCTATCTGATATTTCTTCTATTTTATCTACACCATAAAATTCTTTTATTTTACTATTTATAATTTGTTCATTTCCTATTAATACTACTTCTGCTTTTATATCTTTAATTGCTTTAACTGCTCCTTTTATATTAGCATCTGGTGCATTATCTCCACCCATTGCATCTAAAAGTATTTTCATTTATGCTTCCTCCATTAATATCATTTATATTTGACTTTTTTCATTTTATAACTTATATTATCCAAAGTCAAGAAAAATGTATTGCACAGTCTCAAATATCTTCTCTTTCTCCTGTATTTTCATTTGCTGAATCATTTAATTTATCTTGCAGCATTTTAGCTTTTCTATCTCTTATTCCTTTTTCAATTCCATCTAATTCTTGTAGTGTCTGCTTATATATTATTTTTTTCAAATAATCTGGAAGTGATTTTTCCTCTGTTTTTCTTATTGTTCTTTGTAAATATTTTTTTCTACTTTCTATTTTTTTTATTACCTTACCAGCCTTTTTTTTCTCTTCTTCATTAGCTGTTCTACATGTTTCTTTATCACTTATATATACTTGTATAGGAATATTATCATCTCCTATAATAGTTATAATAAAAGTATCTTCAAAGATTGCAATAGTAAAGGATAACTCTTCCCAATCAATCATTTTACTGTGCATTACATCTTTAAATTTTCCCATCACTTTTATTATTGAATCACCATATTTTTCAATATCATTTTTTGACATCATTGGGAATAAATATTTTATTATATAATTTAAATCTCCATTAACTTCCATCTTTCCTAAATCTTGATCATAATCAAATTTTTGTATTAAATCATTTTTTTCCATTTTTAAATATTTATCTATTTTTTTCGCTATTTTAATATTAGGTACTACTTCTGATTTTAAAAGAAGCATATCTAATTTTTCTTTATCAATTCCAGTTCTTCTTAATTCTCTAAGATCATTCACAATACCACTAAAAGCTATATAATCATCCACAAATAATTTAGATTTTATATTTTTTACAATTTCAATTTTTTCTTTTAATTCATTTAAATTATTTACTTTTTTATGATTTATCCCCTCACAAATTATATCTCCTAACTCTGTATACTCCTTTAGAATTTTTCTTTTAAGTTTTTGCTCAAATACTTTTATTTTAACTATTCTATCTTTTTCCATTTTGCTTATTTTGTCCATTTTGTTTATAAATTTGATATCTATATGGTTTTTAAATAATAAATCTTCTAATTCAGTTGGATTTTTAAGAAAAGTATTTATTAAATTA
>CALXJL010000131.1 GCA_944388615.1 uncultured Clostridia bacterium | reverse complement strand
TTACAAAGAATACAGGACATTGATTTTAATAAACCAAAACCAATAACTATGGGAAAAATAGACGAAGATAATTATTACTATATTTTAACATGGCTAGAAGGAGAAACTCTTACTGAATTTGCAGCAGGAAAAAGTGAAGAACAATTATATGATATAGGAAAAAAAGTAGGAGAAATAATGAGAAAAATACATAAAGAAAGATTTGAAAGTAAAGATTTAAGTAATAAAATAGATAAAATAAGGAATAAAATTCCTTTATTCAGAAAACTTAATGTAGATTATGCAGAAATAGTAATAAATTTTTTAGAAAATAATGTTGCAAAATTGGAACAGCAACCAAAATCAATAGTACATGGAGATCTAAATCAAGACAATATAATAATAGATGAAAAAGGAAATGTAGGAATAATAGATTTTGGAAACTCAGATATTGATTATTCATATCAAGATACGCATCAAATTCAAATGTATAATAGATTTTTGAGCAAAAGTTTAAGTGCAGGAGTAATTGATGGTTATTTACAAGGGAAAGATAATCAAAAATTTTGGGAATGCTATAAGATATATAGCGCATATTATTGTTTAAGTAAAATAATATGGGCATATAAATTTAAAGATGCAGCTTTGGTAGAAGATATGTTGAAGAGAGCAAAACAAACTGTGGAGGATTTTGATTATTTTAGAAGTGATAAACCAATTTGGTATGAAGAATATAAAAGGAAGAATCTAAAAAAAGAAGAACATGAGGAAAGATAATAGTTGAATTAGGGATAATATAATGATATAATATTTTACTGA
Source organism: uncultured Clostridia bacterium (assembly GCA_944388615.1). Lineage (GTDB taxonomy): Bacteria > Bacillota > Clostridia > TANB77 > CAG-508 > CALXJL01. The sequence goes on along the minus strand of CALXJL010000131.1, from coordinate 1,839 downwards.
AAATTATTGAATAGGAGATGTATATGGATAATATTGAATTTCAAAAAGAAAAAGAGAATTTAAAAAATATTATAGCAGAATATGAAGATGTTATGGAATATTATAATCAAAGAATTGATGCCATACCTAGAATATATATGAATAATCCAACTATGATAAAAAATTCTATTGAAATGTATTCTGAAAAGTTAAAGCTTATGGAAAAAAGTGTAGATAAGCCTTATTTTGCAAGATTAGATTTCGCTAGAGATGGAGAAACAAAAATTGAACAACTATATATTGGTAAAGTTGGAGTTATGGATGAAGACAATAATAATATTACTATTGATTGGAGAGCTCCTGTTTCTTCAATGTATTATGACAGTAATATTGGTAGAGCCTCTTATAAAGCACCAGAAGGAATATGCACAGGTGAATTATTACTAAAAAGACAGTATGATATTGAAAATAGAGAATTAAAAAGTTATCAAGATGTTGATACTGTTTCTAATGATGAATTATTAAAACCATATTTGGGTGCAAGTGCAGATAATAGACTAAAAAATATAGTATCTACAATTCAACAAGAACAAAATGCTATTATAAGAGAACCTTTAAATGAGAATATAATTATACAAGGAGTCGCTGGAAGTGGAAAAACAACTGTAGCATTACATAGAATAGCATATTTAGTATATAATTATCGCGATAGTATAAAGCCAAATCAATATTTAGTGATAGGACCAAATAAATTTTTTGTTAATTATATTTCGGGAGTATTACCAGATTTAGATGTAGAAAATGTAAAGCAATTAACTTATGAAGAACTTTGTGCAGATGTTTTAAATGAAAATATTAAGTTAATTGATGAAGACAAAAAATTAATTCAATCTATTGTAGATGAAAGCATATTAGAATATGAAAAATTTAAAGTTTCAATGAAATTTAAAGAAGTATTAGATAAATTTATAAAAGAAATGAAAGAAAATATAATTCCAGAAAAAGGTATTGAAATCAAGGGATACGAAGTAATACCAAGTGATGTCATAAAAAACATATACTTTTCAATTGAAGAATTGAGTAATTATGATAATATCATGACAAGATTAAATAGAACTAACTTAATGTTATCCAAATACATAGAAGATAATTATGATGTTATAATGGCTAAAGTTAAAGAACAATATCAAAAAAACATTAACATAGTTTCTAAAGAACCTAATAAAAATGAATTAGAAAAATTAAGTTTCATAGAAAAAGAATTAAAAAATGGTTGTAAGAAATATTTAAAAAAATACTTTAGTAGCTTAATTCCTAGTATTTTAAATGTATATATAATATTTCTTAATAGTATAAAGAAATATTTAAGTATTGAATTTTTTGATAATATAAAAGGAAAGGTACAGAAAAATATTTCAAATATAAAAAATAAAAATGTAGAATTTGAAGATTTAAGTGCATTAATATATCTCAAAAGTAAAATATTAGGAATAGAACAATATGATCAATATAGACAAGTCGCAATAGACGAAGCACAAGATTTTGGAGATTTCAGTTTTTATGCATTAAAATATTTGTTGAAAAATGCGACATTTAGCATATTTGGAGATTTAGCACAATCAATATATCAATATAGAGGAATAGAAAATTGGAATAGTGTAGTTTATAATACTTTTAATGATAAATGTGAGATGAAATATCTTTTAAAAAGTTATAGGACAACAACAGAAATAATGAATTCAGCTAATAACATAACAAATTATATAAATTTGAACACTGCAAAACCAGTTATAAGACATGGAAAGAATGTTAATTATATTAAATATAATACTTCAGATGAACAAATTGATACAATAAAAA
>CALXJL010000130.1 GCA_944388615.1 uncultured Clostridia bacterium | reverse complement strand
AATTACAATTCTTATGATTCTTTTTATTAATTCTTAATTATTTCTAAATTTTTTATATCTAATCTGCTCCTTTTAATATTTTATCTTTCTGGTCTTCTGTTAAGTATTCATTGCCGTTTTAACATCTTCTGGTAATTCATCTTGCTGTACTTCTCTCCAACTTATTACTCCTCTCATTTGCATTACCTCTAATTCTAGATAAGCTCCTTCTCTTAATTCCCTGCTAGTTTTAAATTTCACTTCTTTTTCTTTTCCATTTTTGTTATATGCAGTTAATGTATATTCATATTTCATGTCATCTGATCCAGAAACCTCTTGTATTTTAGTATTATCTATTTGCGTATAATAAATGTCTTTATGTACTAGTAAAAAGTAATATGCTCCAATTATTAAAGCAATCACAATAATTAATGCAATAATAATTGGTATTTTTTCTTTAAAATCTTCCATTTTCTATTCCTCCTCTTTAATTATGTTCTTACTTCCAAAGTATGTTGCTAGGAAATATACCCCATAAATTGCTCCTATAATTACTGCTGTCACAATAATTGAAGGTAGTAGTTCATCTGGTGATGCTAATACTTCTAACATTGATAATATAAATTTAATTCCAAATATTGAATGTATCATTGCAAGTATTAAAGGCATCATAAAGAATATGAATATTTGTCTAAATAGTGCTTGATTTATCATTTTTTCATCACAACCAATTTTTCTTAATATTGTATATCTTTGCTTATTGTCAGAACTTTCTGTAAGTTGTTTTAATGCTAAAATAGCTGAACTTGCAATTAAAAATACGATACCCAAATAAATTGCTATAAATATGATGATTGTTGCTAAACCTTTGCTAGATTCAAAAATGCTGATTCTAGAAGAACCATCAAGATCTATTCCTTTTTCTCTAATATTTTCAAAAAACTCTGTATCGCCACTACCTATTAATGTACTTTCTATTTCTTGTTTGCCTTCTTCTGTATCTGCATTATAATTTGCTACTAATAAATATTGTTCTGTGTATTCATCTTCTATCTCAAAAGTATCTGGAACTAATATAATTCCTGCATTTACCTCAGTTGTTGCCATAAATACAAAACCATCTTTACATTCATTGTATCTTGAATGATATGTTTTTCCATTTATCTCTATATTTGAATTGGTACCTAGTGTTTGATTCCTTATGTTTTCCATTTGATCATAATTGCAAAGTACAATATATTCATCATCATTTAATGTATATTGTTCTTCTCTATAAAGTTCTGCAATTTTGTTATAGTCTGAAACTTTGATGATAGATTCAGCCATGTCATAGTTAAGCATTGAATACTGACTTTTTGTAGACTCATAGTAATCACCTAAACTATCTGCCATAGTCCATTCTGGTAACGCATAAATAGGAATTTCTACAATATCTTTCAAACGATTCATATCATATCCATTTGTTTCTAAAGTATAACTTACTGGTTGTCTTGAATCTTCTCTTTGCTCTTCTGTGTAATATACAGTTTGTTTTGTATATGAATTTACATAGCTCTCTGGTAAATATGCTGGTTTATATAAGTTTACATCTACTGGTGTAAATTTATATAATTGAGAATCTAATGCTGACTTTATTGATAAACTTCCTGAAAGTACACTTATTGTCATAAATAACATCAAACAAATTATACTCATACTTGCTATATTTGTATTAATTTTATTATTTAATTGTCTTAATACAAACATATTTGTTCCTTTTAAATAGATCTTTTTCCTTGTTTGTATAACTCTCAATATAAATCCAGATAATGACCAAAATACACCTACTGTTCCTACTATTCCCATTAAAATTGGTTTTATCAACTCATCTCCTGTTTGTAATTCATACACTCCCCCTGTTACTAAATAATAGGCATATCCTAACAATACCACTGAAACTATAAATACAAGTATTGATATAATAGGATTTTTAATTTTTACTTTTTCGTTTTTTCTTACTGCTGTTAGTAAATTGATTAGCTTATATCTTGATATTGTTAAGGTATTGAATGCAATCACAGCTAAATACATTACTGCAAAATATATACAGGTCTTTATGCAAGCATCTTTTGAAAACACAAAAGTAAATTCACTCATATTCGCTTCAAATAGTTTTGCAACTAATATAGACATAAACTGTGATGCAAATACACCAATAAATAGACCAACAATTAAAGACAATATTCCAACTAAAATAGTTTCTAATAATATAATTGTTGATATTTGCCTTCTTCCCATCCCTAGTGTCATATATATGCCAAATTCTCTTTTTCTTCTATTTACTAAAAAGTTATTTGCATATACAATTAAAAAACCTAATACAATCGCAATAAAAACTGAGATCATACCAAGTACCTGAACCATAAGTTGTATCATTGATCTTGTTGATTCAGAAACTTGTAACATTGCTTGTTGACTGTCTAAAGAGTTAAACATATAAAATATTGCTACACCTAATACCAATGTTAAAAAGTATATTGCATAATCTTTAAAACTCTTTTTCATATTTCTTATTGATAACTTAAATAACATCGTTCAAATCACCTCCAAGAAGTGTTTGCACCTCGATTATTTTCTCAAAGAATTGTTTTCTCGTATCTTCACCTTTTACTAATTCATTAAATATTTTACCATCTTTAATAAATATAATTCTTTCTGCATAACTAGCTGTGAAAGCATCGTGAGTTACCATTAGAATTGTTGCACCCAAGTTTTTATTTAAATGTTCAAATGTTTCTAATAATTGTCTAGCAGATTTACTGTCTAATGCTCCAGTTGGTTCATCTGCTAAGACTATTTTAGGATTTGTTATAACAGCTCTGCTACAGGCTACTCTTTGTTTTTGTCCTCCAGATATTTGATATGGATCTTTATTTAGT
>CALXJL010000129.1 GCA_944388615.1 uncultured Clostridia bacterium | reverse complement strand
AAAGAAAAGGATTAAGATATAGAGAAGATATTTTGGATAATATGGGAAGTGATGAACTTATTGCAAATTTATTTAGAATTTCTCAAACAGAACAAAGATTAAAAAAAGACAATGTAGATACCGAAAAAAAAGCTTGTAATACTCATAATAAAATTGGAAAAATAGTTAGAAAAGCAATTAAAGAAGCAGGACGGAACTATGCCAGAAGATTTACCTACTCCTAAAAAGAGTTTAAAACAATTGGAAAAAGAAAATAATAAAAGTTTAAAAAAATTAGATAAATATTGATGTTAGCAATTTTTACTGATTGAAACTAGACTCTCACTGTAAAATTTAGAAGCTTTTTGATTATATAAATTTATGCCAATTATTTGCAATTTGTGGAGATTTATACTATAATCTTTTTACACAAAACCATAAGGTCAGTAGATTGCAGTCGGAGGTGGTCAGACCGATTGTACAGTCCATCAAAGAATTTTGAGGAGGTTACATTTTATGAATATTTCAGATGAAAAGGTTTGGGAACGGCTTTTAGAGGAAGATTCTAAATTAAAAGAGCTAGCTATTAAGGCTGGTATAGAGAATAATTCTCAAAGAGCTCAAGAGCTTAATGGTTGCTTTGCAATCAACTGCGGAGACGGAGTCGTTCAATCAGAAGCAGAAAGAGACCTGGCAATGTATCTGTTTTGTGCGGATTTTGACGGGGAAAGAATGAGAAGTGCTATCGAAGGAAGAATTGCAGCTGCAAGAGCTGCAGGCATAAACATAAACGATCTTTAACCAAAAGATAACTGACCAAATTAGGAGCTTTCACCGTAAAAACTGAGAGCTCCGTTGTTTTATTTCAACAGTTTGGTACTTCTTTTTTATATTACTATATTCACAACGATCTATTTTTTTATTTTTATTGGAATTATATATTACTTCTTTCATTCTTTATTTCTCTATTACAATTAATTACTGATTGCTTATCATTCCTAAACATATCAGAATAACTTTTTAATATTTTTGATATTGAATTATTAACTCCTTGTTTTTTTATCATATTTACAATAAGATCAGTATCAAAATGTATTGTTAAGTTTGGAATACATATATCTGAAACTTTAAAATCCATTTCAGAAAGTTCTTTACGTTCCGTTTTTCTTTCAATAAATATTTCTAGCTCATTTGAAATAGCTTTTACAAAAGCATCTTCTGGATTCTCTTGCCTTAAAATATTAATTGCATTTTTTATTTCATCTACTGTGATGGTTCCATCAGATATAGATGGAAAGAAATTTTCTCCAACTCTCTGAAAATCAACTCTTTGTCTAAAATCTCCATTTTTATCATAATCCATTGCATCTCTAACAATCTGTATTCCGTTTTTAGTTTTCAATATTCCTATAGATTTGTGACCTAATGCTTTATCATATCCTTGAAAGTATATTTTTGAAATTGGCTTTTCTTCACTATCTTCTATTGATTGCAAAGAAGATGCTAATTTTCTCATACCAATAGGCTGTATATCTTTAAAAGGATTTGACCCATCTTCAGAAATAACACCATGGTATGTAATCCCTGTACTATCGTCATGATCCACTCCATATACTAATCTATTGTCTACAAGACTATTGTTTCTATATCCATAATCGGTTAAACCAAACATATTTCGTCCATAAATATATCTTACTTCATTTAAATCTCCCCAATTTGATAATGAACCTGTCTCAAAATAATTATAATCTTTGTTAAGTCCATATTTAATTTTCACAATTCTTCTCATATAATCAGGTTCTAACACGTCCCTTGTTTTATCAGGATATACTTCCTTAAATTTCCCTTTAAAAATTTCAATTTCAAAATTCTTCTCCTTGTCTGAATTTGGATAATCTTTTTGTATACGTAATACAAACTCGCCATCAGAGTTTTTACCATTAAAAATTGCTTCTTCTATAATAGGTTCTCGCTCCCTATTATAAGGTGGTATATATTTAGGTTGAAAACTTAAATCATCACAAATAAACCTTTCTCCTTTTACGTAAAACCAATTTATTTTTATAATAGAATCTGAAGTTAATATTTTTTGCCCTAAAAATCTTTCACTTTCTCCAGTATGACTTAAATTATCTGCATATGCAGGGCATTCGCTTGTATAATATGCTGAACATATTTCTTTAGTGAAGTTATTAATAAATGAAATTTTATATTTTTTTAAAGTATTTATTTTTATGTATGGTAATTGTTCCTTTGGAATATTAAAATTAAACATTTCCAGTACTAATTGAATTGTATCTATATCTATTTTGTCTTGTGTAATTGAAAATATATTATCTCTTGATAATTCATTATTCATTATAGAAATCCCCCTTTTATCATTCAACACAGATATATTAACATAAAATTGGTAGGTTTGCAATAGTTGAAAAAATGTTTTATTTTGTAATAAATTTTTAAATAAGGTAGCATAAAAAGTATCGACTATATATCAATATTTTGATAAAATATGTGTAATACTATTTATGGAGGTGTGTATTATGCCAATTATTAGACCAAGTTCTGATTTAAGAAATAATTATAATGAAATTTCTAAAATTTGTCATCAAACAAAGAGCCCAGTATATATCACAAAAAATGGTGCAGGAGATTTAGCTGTGATGAGTATTGAATTATATGAGCTTTTAACAGATAAGCATACACTATACAAAGAACTAGAAAAAGGAATCAATTCTTTAGATAAACGGAGAAAAATTTTCTGAAGAAGAATTGTATGACGAATTAGATAAAATATAGAAGGAAGGTTTATTTGTGAAAAAGTACAATATAGAATATTCAAAGGAATCAAAACAAGACTTAATAGGAATAAAACAATATATTAAATATAATTTACAAGAGCCAGAAGTAACTAACAAATTGATTTCTATAAAATCGAGTAGGGAAAATTTAAATTTTCCCTCTCACACCACCGTACGTGCCGTTCGGCATACGGCGGTTCAATTC
>CALXJL010000128.1 GCA_944388615.1 uncultured Clostridia bacterium | reverse complement strand
GCGAAAATATACAGAGAAAGTACAGAGTTCCCACTTCGGGATATTGTTAATTTTTAATTAAATTTCATTCTTTTTACTTGAATTTATCACACTTTTATAATAATAACTAATAAAGTCACTAATTTCTTTATTTACAATTATATATCCTGTATTTGATAATAAATCTATTAGCATAAATATTCCTCCCACAAACCATATAAAAACAATTTAATTTGTAGTTAGGTATTTTTTCTTTAAATTAAATGTTTATTAGTCAGTGGGAGTGTTTTGTTGTCTAAACAACTATCTCCATCTAAATGCAATATTTTTCCAGTTTTTTCAAGTTTTATTTTTCTTTTGTGCCTTAATTTTATATCTTCTTTATTTTTATGTTTTTCCAACCTGGTAGTTAAATTATAATCTAAATATCTAATACTATCTATTGCATCTCTTGGATTTATTAGTTCTAAATCTTTTATTGGTGCATCTGCTTCTATTCTTACTGTGATTCCTTTTAATATTACTACTTCCTCATTAATAATTCTCTGTACAATAAAAAGAACATCCTTATTATAGGATATTCTTCCCACAATATCTCCTCTTTTAACTTTTTTCAAATTAACCACCTCATATTAAACTGGTTAATTTATTTTATGTCGAATATTGTATATTTGTTAATATATATGTTAATTATATATTAAATTTATCTAGCAGGTCATTCCTGTTATTTTTTTATACATTTTATTATAAAATTATTAACAAATATTTAGAAAGGGTTAAATTATGAAAGTAAAAACTTTAAATGGTAATAGAAATATTATAGGTTCTAATTTAAGAAGATACAGAGAATTAAAGCATATTTCTCAATCAGAAATCTGTAAAAAGCTAGACTTACTAGGTGTTACCATGTATCCTTCAGATATTTATGAAATTGAATATGGTAAAAAATTAGTAAAAGATTTTGAATCTAAAGCTTTTTGTATCGTTCTTAATATAACTTTAGAAGAATTATATGCGGAGACAGATGCTTTCTTTGAATAGATTATAAGCTTACATTTTTTTTAACAAGTTTTCTATAAATCTCTGTAAATAAGGTTTCTTCTTCAAACATTGAATACTATTATTAATATTTACTATTTCTACTGGATAAATTTCTCTATGTACTTTTTTTAATTCTAATATTAATTGATTTAAATTTATTGGTTTTGGAAATATTCTAACTATGTTTTTTATATTTTCTTTTACTATTTCCATTCTTATATCTAGGCCAGATATAACAATAAATTTAATCTTACTATCTATTATATTATATTTTTTAATTATATCTAAACCAGCTCTATCTCTTCTTCCTTTCATTATATCAGTTAATACAATATGCGGGGTTAAATTTTCTATCATTTCTACCTCTTCTTCTTTATCTTTTGCAATACCAATAATTTCAAATATCTCTTCTTTTCTTAACTTGTCTTCCATAATTTTAGCAATTATTTCTTCATCATCAGCTATAAGAATCCTTAACTTATTTTCCATATATCGACCTTTCTCTTACAGGATATTCCTGTTGATGTTTGCAAAAAATATAAATAATTATATTTAGTATACCATCTGTCTATCAAAAAAAATGTCGAAATTTGCATTTTTCGTAAATTTTTATCATATTTTAGTAATTTTTAATACATTATTTCTATTGCTAATTTTTTTTTCTAATTATATAATATGTTTATAAAAATAATTTTTACACAGAATCTGTGTTAGAAAGGAATATAATTTAAAATGGAAATTGCTTTAGGCTTATTAATACCTTTTATAGGAACAACCTTAGGTTCAGGAATGGTATTCTTTCTAAAAGACAATCTAAAATCAGCTATTCAAAAGATATTACTTGGATTTGCCTCTGGAGTAATGATTGCAGCTTCTGTCTGGTCATTAATTATTCCATCAATAGAATTAGCAGAAGAACAAGGAGTTTTACCATGGCTACCTGCTGCAGTTGGATTTATTTTAGGTATAGTTTTTCTTTTGATTTTAGATACATTAACACCTCATTTACATTTAGACAAAGAAAAACCAGAGGGAATAAAATCAAATCTTAAGAAAACCACTATGCTTGTATTAGCTGTTACACTTCACAACATTCCTGAGGGAATGGCTGTTGGAGTAGTTCTTGCTAGTGCTATTTCTGGAAACACTACTATTACTATAGCAAGTGCTCTTGTTCTTTCTATAGGTATAGCTATACAAAACTTCCCCGAGGGAGCTATTATATCAATGCCATTAAAAGCTGAAAACGTATCTAAAGGTAAAGCATTTTTATATGGAACATTATCTGGTATTGTAGAACCAATTAGTGCTATTATAACAATTTTACTAACAAATATAGTGGTTCCAATACTTCCATATTTACTAGCTTTTGCTGCTGGTGCAATGATTTATGTTGTTGTTGAAGAATTAATACCGGAATCTCAAGCAGGAGATCATTCAAATATTGGAACTATTGGGGTTGCAATTGGTTTTGTATTAATGATGATTTTAGATGTTGCTTTAGGTTAATAAAGAATTCAAGATAACTTAATATCTTTCTATGAAATAAACCAGGCAGAAATACTTTTAAATTTCCGCCTGGTTTGTATTTTTTATAATTAATATTTTTTACTTTTTACTGAGCATATTGCATCATATTTTGCAATATTTGGTTGTTGACCATTTCTTGTTCTTCAGATGTAAGTACTCTGTTAATATTTTCATTAGTATATTCATTATATATATTTATAGTTAGTGTTAATATAATACAAATACCTAAAATTATAATAATTGCAATCGATATAATTTTACTTTTATTCATATATATTCTCCCTTTATATAAAAATCATTAGGGACAGACCTTAAATGGACATTTTTTGATTATTTTGTGATCCATTTTATTGTGTTTAAGTTTGCTGAGTCTAATAGCATTTCGTGTTTTGGCATTACTCTAAATGTATATCCATAATCTCCTCCATTTGATAACTGAATATCAGATGAGTATACATATACTTTGTTTTCTTTGTCTGCTTGTTGTAAATCCATTTGTTTTATTTGTATATTGTCCATTATTCCATCTTCACCAATCTTGCCATAATATACTTGTACCTCTA
>CALXJL010000127.1 GCA_944388615.1 uncultured Clostridia bacterium | reverse complement strand
CATAAAATCCATCTTCATCTGGACCTCTTTTAGAAAGCTCATTATTCATACTACTTAATATTTTACTATTATCTGAAATATCGTGTTTTAAATTACAAAAACCAACAATTCCACACATAATTTTAATTCCTTTCTTTTTAGTAATTCTCACAATAGTATATGCAAAAATTATAGAAAAGTTTATATTTATATCCTTTACTTGCAAAAATTTACATGATATACTTTTTATGATTAAATAAAAAATAGGAGATTGTGAATATGGATTATATAAATAATATATGGACTAAACCAATAACAAATTTAGAAGAAAAGCAAGAAATTGCTCGAAAAATAGCAGAAAAAGTGAAAGATGGAGATGTAATAGGATTTGGATCTGGTTCAACATCATATGTTGCGATAATGGAGATAGCAAATAAAATAAAAAATGAAAATATAAATATTACTGCAATTCCAACATCAGTTGAAATAGAGATGATATGTGAAAAGTTAGGTATACCAACTGCAAGTATTAGATCAAAAAAACCTAATTGGTGTTTTGATGGAGCTGATGAAGTTGATGTAAATTGTAATTTAATAAAAGGAAGAGGAGGGGCAATGTTTAGGGAGAAATTAAATATTTGCTTATCTCCTAAAACATACATATTAGTAGATAAAAGTAAAATTGTGGATAAACTTGGAACTAATTTCCCGATACCAGTTGAATGTAGTATTAATTCTATAAATTATGTGAAAGAAGAATTAGTTAAGTTAGGTGCAAGCCAAACAAAAATGAGAATGGCTAAAGAAAAAGACGGACCAGTTATTACTGAAAATGGTAATGTAATAGTTGATGCAAAGTTTAATGATATTTGTGATAATTTGGAAAAGCAGATTAAGTCTATAACGGGTGTTATTGAAAGTGGTTTGTTCATAGGATATAATGTAGAAGTATTGGGATGATGAAGGAAAGGAATGTATAAAAAAAATATATGAAAAATGTATTGAAATAAGAAAAGAAATATAATATACTAAAAAAAATTAAATAGAATATTATACGAGGGGGAAAAGAAGTTGAAAAAATCAAAAAAAATCTTAATAGTATTAGTAATTTTAATTTTAATTATAATTACAGGAGTAAGTATATACCTATTAATAGAAGACAGAAAAAATTATAGTAATCAAATAATGGAATTAGAAGGTGAGTTGGCTAATATAACTAGTAAATTAGACGAATATGAGCAAAATAATAGTATAAATAATACAGAATCAGATAAAGACAATTCAGTTACAAATGGCATAAGTAGTATCAATCCAAGTGATTATATTTTAGATTTATACAATGAAAAATATAAAGACTCTAGATTTATTATTCCAAAAGTAAATATTAATTCAACCTATGCTAATAAAATAAATGCAAGAATGACAGAATTAAAAGATGATGCTGAAAAATTTATTCAAGATTTAAAAAATAATGGAGCAATAAATGGAGAGTCATATACACAGATTGATTATAAATATTACGTAAACAATGAAATAATGTCTATTATTGTCATGAAAAGCAATTCATTAGATAATGATAGTTATGAAATTTTTAATATAAATCTAAAAAATGGAAATCAGATTACAAATGAAGAGATATTAAGTAATAGTAATGTAAGTGAAAGTAATTTCCAAGAAGAAATATACAATTATATTACAAATAATAAAACAGATTGGTATTCAAAAGTTGATGAAATATTTTATGCATCAAAAGAAGATTGTTCAATCGAAAAATGCAGTTTAACTTACTTAGATAATGGAATTATAGCAGCAGCTATTAATGTAAGTGGAACAGATGTTGGAGGACAGCAAATGTTGAACATAGAAACAGGAGAAGTAATTGAAGAATATAGTATTAATTATAATAGATGGTAACTTGTAGTATAAAGATGTGAAAAAGTTAAAAAATTTGAAGATAATATAAAAGAAGTGTTTGAAGTAGCAGATACTTCTTTTTGATTGGAGAAATAAAACACAATAACAGATTGGAATAAAATATGTAAAGAATTACAAAATATAACATTGCCTTTTTATAATGTTAATGATAAAGTAAATATAATAATATAATATAGGAGTGAAAAAAGTGAAGAAAATAAAAAATAAAAAATTAATAGTTATGATAGTAATTGCACTAATATGTTTAATTTTGCCGAAAAAAACAAATGCAGCAAATGATATTATAGTAATGCTTGATCCAGGTCATGGAGGTTCATCAGTTGGAGCAGTTGCAGGTGGTATAATGGAAAAAGATGTTACTTGGAAAATAGCAACAAGAGTAAAAGAAATTTTAGATAGTACACCGGGGATTACAGGAATACTTACTCGTACAGAAAATGAAAATCCTTCATTAGCCGAAAGAGGTGTAATGGCTAATGAGAATAATGCAGATTTATTAGTGAGCTTTCATATTAATTCTAGTGAAGGTTATAATAATGCAAGTGGAGCAGAAGTTTATATAACTTCTAATACAAATAAGAAGAGATATTACGAAAATTCATTTATATTGGCAAGAGATATACTAAAAAATTTAAATTCTATAGGGGTACCATCACACTCTAATAGACCTCTTATCCGTTATTGTACAGATAATGAACATTATAGTGATGGTGCATTATGTGATTACTATGGTATTATTAGAGAACCTATGTATTATGGTATTCCAGGAATGATAATAGAACATTGTTATATAAATAATGAATTTGATAGAATTAATTATTTGAATGATACAATGATAAATAAAATGGCAGAACAAGATGCAGCAGCAATAATAAAAAATAAAGAACTGTTTAGAAGAGAATATGTAGGAGATATAAATACAGAATTAATAGATATGAACATTGCACAGAATGAAGAAGGAAAATATTATATAAGTGGAGAAATAAATATAGCAGAATGGATAGAAGGAGAATGTTTAACTCCAAATGACATACCCAAAATGACATTGAAATCAACAGATGGAACATATAGTAAGGAAATGTATGTAACATATAAAGAAGGAATAAAATATTATTATGATAGATATATAGAAGGGATAGATATAGATAAAGAATATTATATAGAAGTAGAATTAACAACAGAAAAAAATCTATCAAATAATAAAATACAAAG
>CALXJL010000126.1 GCA_944388615.1 uncultured Clostridia bacterium | reverse complement strand
CTTCTTTTTTTCCCATATTACTTTACAAGAACTTATTTTGTTCTTGTATCTCCTTTCTTTTATTTTTCTATTTTATTTTTCTAAATTATTATACTATTACATTTTTCTTTTTACAAGTATAAAAATAATTTATTTTTTAATTTCCATATAAAAAGGAAACATAAATTTAAAAATATGCTCCCTTTTTATTTACTTTGTTGATTTTTATATATCTTGTGATATGAATTTTTTTAGTTCTGCTCGTATTAATGTTTGACTGTTTAAAATCTGTGCTAAATTAACATTTATTGTTGTATCTAATTTTTCAGCTATATTATCTATTTTTGAATTCATTACTTTCATTTCGCCTTTTATTGTTGTTATTTCACCTTTCATCGTTGTCATTTCTGATTTCATTGTTGCCATTTCTGACTTCATTATTGCCATTTCACCTTTTATTGTAACTATTTCACCTTTTACCTCTACCATATCTTCTTTTAATATTGCTATGTCACCTTTCATTGTTGTTATTTCGCCTTTCATAGTTACTATGTCTCTTTTTACCTCTACCATATCTTCTTTTAATATTGCTATGTCTTCTTTCATTTTTGGTATTTCTTTGGTCTGTTCTTCCATTACATCTAGTCTACTATGTATCTTTCCAAATTCGCCTTGCATTTTTAACCATAATTCGTTTGTATCCATACCTTATCTCCTTTCATAATATAAATTTAATTATATTTATGAATTCACAATTCAAGAACTATTGTGTAAATATAAATTCATAAATAAATTATGTTTATATATTAACATAGACACATACACATTACAAATTAGAAAATGCGCATTTTACTGCATTTAACTCTACTTATCTTTATATATCTACAAAAAGCTCCGTTTTTTTACTTTTAAGTAAAATTTTACATTTTGTTTGGCATTTCCATTCCTAGCAAATTTGCTCCTGTTTTCAATACTTTCCCTACTATATATGTTAGATACAATCTTGCATTTTGTATATTTTTATCTTCTACAATTATTTTATTTTCGTTATAAAAATTGCTATATGCTTTTGCTAAGTCTAGCAAGTATCTAGATAATATTGATGGTTCTTCTTTATTTGTTACTTGTTTTAGTGTTTCTTCAAAATCATATACTAGTTTTAATATATTTTGTGAATATTCATCAGTTAAATATTCTATTTTAATATCATTGATTTTAGGTAAAATTCCTACTTTTTGAAGTACACTATTTGTTCTTACATATGTGTATTGAATATATGGTCCTGTCTCTCCTTGAAAGTTTAATGCTGTATCCCAGTCAAATATTTCATCTTTTATCCTACTATTTGCTAAATCATTAAATATTACTGCACCTATACCAACTTTTTTTGCTACTTCATCTTTGTTTTCAAGTTCAGGATTTTTTTGTTCTATTATTTGTTTTGCTCTTTGGATTGCTTCATTTAACAAATCTTCTAATTTTATCATATTTCCTTCTCTTGTTGACATTCTTCCTGATGGTAATAGTACCATACCAAAAGCTACATGTTCTAATCCATCTGTATATTTTTTATCAAGTCCTAATAATTTTGCTACTTCAAATACTTGCTTAAAGTGTAATGTTTGTTCATATGAAACTACATATAATGCTTTGTCAAAATCATATGTTCTTGCTCTATATAAAATAGCTGCCAAATCCCTCGTCGCATATGTTGTTGAACCATTTGATTTTTTTATTATACAAGGAGTATCAATTCCTTTATCTTCTAAATTGACAACTTCTGCTCCTTGTGATTCTTGTAATTTATCTGTTTTTTGTAATATTTCTATTACTTCTGGCATTTTATCTGAATAAAATGCTTCTCCATTCCAAGAATCAAATTTGCTTCCTAGTAAATCATATACTTTTTTAAATTCTTGTAAACTTAAATCTTTAAATTTTTCCCATATTTTTGTACAATATTCATCTTTGTCTTCTAGTAGCTTAAAATTATATCTACATTGTTCTAAAACCTTTTCATCTTCTTTGCACAATTCATTTACTCTTATATAAATTTTAGTTAATTCTCCTATTGGATCTTTATCTAAATCATACTCATTTCCCCATAGTTTATATCCTTCTATTAATTTTCCAAATTGTGTTCCATAATCTCCTAAATGATTTATTCCTATAACATTATATCCAAGCATTTTATATATATTATATAATGCTACACCTATAACTGTTGAACGTAAATGTCCAATATGAAATGGTTTTGCAATATTTGGAGCTGAATAATCAATTACAATATTCTTACCTTTTCCTATATCTGATTTTCCAAACTCTTCATTTTTATCTACTGCTTCTATTACTTCTTTTACTAATGTTTTTTTATTTATGTAAAAATTTAAATATCCACCAATAACTTCTACTTTATCTATTATATTTTCATCTAGAATCATTTTTTCTTTAATTTCACTTGCAATAACTGGTGGTACTTTTTTTAACTCTTTTGCTAATCTAAAACAAGGAAAAGCATAATCTCCATTTTTTGAGTCTTTTGGCTTTTCTATATAGCTTTCTAATTCTTTTTCTGAGATATTAGTTGCTTTTGATATTTCTTTTGCTATTATATCTTTAAAATTTATCATTTTTCACTTTCTTCCTTTCTCATACACAAATTCAGTTTGAAAAGAATTAGGTTTTGATAAGGAAAATTTTATTTACTTTTTAAATAATTCCATGAATCCTTACACATATCATCTAATGTCTTTTCTGCTACCCAACCTAGTTCTTCTTTTGCTTTTCTAGGATCTGCATAACATGTAGCAATATCTCCTGCTCTTCGAGGTGCTATCTTATATGGTACACTCATTCCTGTTGATTCCTCAAATGCTTTTACCATGTCTAATACACTATAACCTGTTCCAGTACCTAAATTATATATGAATAATCCTTTTCCTTCTTTGTCTAATTTTTCTAATGCTTTTATATGTCCTTTAGCTAAATCTACTACATGAATATAATCTCTTACACCCGTTCCATCTGGAGTGTTATAATCATTTCCAAATACTGATAGTTCTTTTAGCTGACCATTTGCTACTCTTACGATATATGGCATTAAATTATTTGGTATTCCTTGTGGCTCTTCCCCAATTAGTCCACTTTCATGTGCTCCTACAGGATTAAAATATCTTAATATACATATATCCCATGTATTATCTGATTTATATATGTCTTTTAATATTTGTTCTATAAATAGTTTTGTAGTACCATATGGATTTGTTGTTCCTCCTGTTTTACATTCTTCTGT
>CALXJL010000125.1 GCA_944388615.1 uncultured Clostridia bacterium | reverse complement strand
TTTAACATCTGTGTTAATAGGTCTTGTCCTAATTTGTTTATAGGTATTAACATATTTGTTAATAGGGGGTAAGAATTCTTTTTAGTATTTCTTTTGAATTTTCTTTATATACTATTTTTATTTTGATATAGCCTTTATCTCTTAAAGAACTAATTAATCTTGAACTATGTACTTTTGATATATTTAGCATAGAGCTTATATATGCATTTGACATTATACATTCTTGAGTTTTACTTAATGCTAAAATCATCGAATAAATGCTCTTTTCTTTATCTGTTAAGTTTTTATCTTTTGTTATGTATTCTGGTAATATTATATATTTAAAATTTTCTTCTTCCAATTTATCATAATCTTCCTAATCAATCGCCTCACAATCGATTTTGTGGCATTTTTATTCCATTTTAGACTAACTTATCGACACCGAATTTTATCAGCAATATCAAGCATTTTCATATATTCATCCAAAGATTAAGACTTTACGGGGGTAAAATCTCCTGGGTGTGAAAATAAAACTAACCATTTTCCTTTATAATCATTTAATGAGACATTTCCAAAAGTAGTTGTAGCTTCGAAATCTGGTGCCATCTGCCCTATTTTTACATTCCCATTCATAAGTAATTCATAATCCATAAAATATATTCTCCTTTCATTTTTATATATTTTATGGATTATGTTTTATTTTTGTTCCTATTTATATATCAATGAATTTATTGTTTTTATTACAAATTAATTCTGTAATTCTAAATTTTTTTCATTTTATTTATTTTATGTTTTAAAAATATAATCATAAAAATAGCTAATATAATTAAAGCAAATATAATTATTTTACTTATTTTTCCTGCATTAGGTAAACTTCCTTGAATTATTGTAGAATCATTCCCATTAGACGGATCCTCAGCTGGATTTCGATTTATATTCCCACTTGGATCTTTTTCTGATGGTTGCTCAGTATTAACTTTTATTACTTCTATATCAAATTGTGCTATATTTCCACCATAACTTATTGTAATAGTTTGAGTTCCTAATACTGTATTGTCAAACCCTGTTACTTCTATCTGAGAATTACTTAAATCTATTTCTTGTGATGTTTCATCATTATATCTTACTAATATTTTTCCTCCATCTAGGTTTAATTCATCATAGTTTTGTATATATTGTAACTGTGTTGGTTTTTCTAATATTTCAATACTTATTATTGATTTTTCTATAATTACTACACTAAATTCTGTTGTCTCCTCTCCATAGCTAACTGTAATGGTTTGAATTCCTAATACTGAATTATTAAATCCTGATAATTCTATTTGGGAATTGCTCATATCTACTTCTTGTGATGTTCCATCATTATATCTTACCAATATCCTTCCACCATCCAGATTTAATTCTTCATAGTTTTGTATATATTTTAACTGAGTCGGCTCTTTTAAAACTTCAATACTTTGTACAGATTTCTCTATAATTTCTACATTAAATTCTGTTGATTTTCCTCCATAGCTAACTGTAATAGTTTGAGTTCCTAATACTGAATTATTAAATCCAGTTATTTCTATTTATGTATTACTCATTTCTATTTCTTGAGATGTTCCATCATTATATTTTACTAATATTTTTCCACCATCTAAGTTTAACTCTTCATAATTTTGTATATATTGTAATTGAGTTGGCTTTGAGCTTATTTCTATTGTATCTATACTTTTAGGAATTATATTTATATTAAAACTTGCTGATAATTGACCTATATTTAGTGTTATTTTATTTTCTCCTAAATCTTTGTTATTAAATCCTTCTACTGTTATTTTAGGATTATCCATACTGACTATTTCTTCTGTTCCATTATTATATGTTAATTGTACTTCTCCACCTTGTAAAGTTAGTTCATCATAATTTTGTATATATTCCAGTTTTTCTGGTTCCTTTATAATTTTCATATCTACTATTTTTGAAAATTCCTCTGCCGTTTCTTGTCCTATTTGCGATAATGCTGCAGATGTAAAATGTATGATATTATTATCAGGACAAACATTATATCCGGCATATTCATAAGCTTTACTATATTCTAATTTATTTCCTTCACTATCAATAAATATATTAGTTTTAAAGTCTTCAGAGTTATAATTTGTTTCATCCGGTACATAATGGTCATATGCATATGATGTACCTAATATAATATCATCATTTTCATTTATCAATTCTTCTTGTGCTTGATGTATTTGTTTTACTCCTTCATAATGATTTGCAAGTCCAATTTCTCTAGCAGTTTCAACTATTGCTCCTTTTGTTATTTCTGTATCATTTTTTAAATAATCATGAACCTTTTTAAAATATGTCTTGTAATCTTCTGTTGATGTTCTTCCGTTATATGCGTTTGTTTCACCTTGAAAAACTACATAAAGTTTATTACCAATTTTATAATTATTATCTTCTAAATATTTTATTGCACTATTATATTTTTCTACCATTGACTCATAAATATATTGAGTATTTTTATCTCCATAATCTTCATCTGTTGATGGTAGAAAGTTTTGAATAACTTCCCCACTATTTGCACAGAAGACAGCTACTACTTTATGACCTGTATTTTCATAATATGTTTTACAAAATTGTGGTATCATATTTGTTCCATATGACTTTTGTATAGAATATCCACTCGTAACTTCTTCTAATTTTTTTGTATCATTATTATATTTTAATGATTCTCCTAATATTTCAGTATTTTCTGTTATTTCTTGTAATGTATTACTCGTATACATATATTCAAATACCGTTTCTGATTCTTGAATTATATTTATATGATTCATAGTTTCCGAGTTTTGTAGTATCTCATTATTAATTCCAGTTATTTTTGAAAATTCTGATACACTTTCACTATCTTCGTAGTTATATCTTGTATCTTTCTCTTTTTCTGTATTTCTTAATCCACATAGTCCAACCATATTAGATTGTCCCCAAAATAATATGACATCATATATATCAGAATCTTGTGCATTTACAGTATTAGAATTGCTTATCAATATTTGTGTTGATATCAAATAAAATATGATAGTTAGAATTGTTATTATAAAAATATATTTAATTTTTTTCATTTTTTTCTCCCCTCAATATAATGGGTTTTGTAAAAAGTTTTTCTATTAAAACTTCTACAACCCTTGTTTTTTCTATATAAATTATTAAAACTTGATATTCCCCCCTTTTTATTATAAAATTGAATTGCTAAAAACAAATTTTATAAAGGAAGTGATATCAAGTTATGTATAATATTATATCAAATTTATTAGTACTTTTACAAGTACAACAGAAAATTATCAGGACTAAAGATTAAATAGTTATATTTTTTGCTTATAATTGAGATTTTATTTTTTTGAATTTTTAAACTAAAAAA
>CALXJL010000124.1 GCA_944388615.1 uncultured Clostridia bacterium | reverse complement strand
AAATAGCCCCGTCCCCAAAATCCCTACAGGTCCGTCCCCTTGTTCCCTAATTTTCTGGATTGAAGGAACGTCCCCTAAGAAGGAGAAAAAAATGAATGGAATAATATTAATAAATAAAGAAAAAAATATAACTTCACATGATATTGTATATAAGATTAAAAAAATTGTAAATGAAAAAGTAGGACATGCAGGGACTTTAGATCCTATGGCAACAGGGGGATTACCAATATTAATAGGAAAAGGAACTTTATGTTCAAAATACTTGATAAACCATGACAAAATATATGAAACGACTATACAATTAGGTAAAAAAAGTGATACAGCGGATGGTGAAGGGAAAATTATAGAAGAAAAAGAAGTAAAAGAAGATAATTTAAAAGAAGAAAAAATAAAAAGTGTATTAAAAAAATTTATAGGAAAACAGGAACAAATACCTCCTATGTATTCGGCAATAAAAATTAATGGAAAAAAATTATATGAATATGCAAGAAAAGGTGAAAAAGTAGAAATAAAACCACGAAATATAGAAATATATTCTTTAGATTTATTAAATATTGATGAAAAAGAGCAACAAATTACATTAAAAGTTAGTTGTTCAAAAGGTACATATATTAGAAGTTTATGTGAAGATATATCAAAATCTTTAGATACAGTGGGGTATATGCTGAATCTAAATAGACTTAAAGTTGATAGGTTTGATATTAGTAAATCTATAACTATGCAAGAAATTGAGAATAGTGATAATAGTTATGAATTTATAAATAAAAATCTAATAACTATTGAAGAATTGTTTAAAGAAAGTGATGAAATAGTATTAGATAGTAGGAAGTTATCTTTGTTTTTAAATGGTGTTAAATTAACAAGTAATAAAAAAGATGGTGTTTATAGAATATATGTAAATACAGACGCGAATAAGAAATTTATTGGATTAGGGATTATTAGTAATGGAATCTTGAAAAGAGATGTAATATGCTAAAAAGAAACATATAAATCAATCTCATGCATATAATTAAACAAACAATTTAACAAGGAGTGATTATATGTTTTTTATCCAAGAATGTGACAAGCCTAATAAAATTTCAAAAATGTTTAATATCCTAAAATTAGAGCAAGACAAAATAATATTACCAATAGATGAAGAAAAATTAGAAATAAAAAAAGCAAATAAACTAGCTATAAAAACTAAAAAAATTTTAGACATAGCAAATTGTAATAAAGTAATTATAAGCAAAAAAATAAAAGAGCAACCTCTATATATAAATTACTTAAACTCATATAATATAGAAATAGTAGATGGAAAATGGCTTTTTGAAGTCTTATCATATAAAACTATTGAATACATATCAAAAGTAAAAAAAATAAAAGAAGAAGAACTTTCAGTATCAATCTTAATAAATAAAATAACAGAAACAAGTCTACATAATATAAGGAAAATAGCTAGAAATTGTAAAAGAGTAAATATTGTTACAAATCATATTGAATTATTTAAAAAAATGGAAAATCAAATATTAGATGAAGATGGAATAATGATAACTATAACAAATAATAAAAGAAAAAGTTTATCAAAATCCAATATTATTTTAAATATAGATTTTCCACAAGAATTATTAAATCAATATAATATTTATGAAGAAGCCATTATAGTTAATATTCAAGGAAATATAAAAATAAAAAAGAAAAGATTTAACGGGATGTGTGTAAATGATTATGAAATACAAGTGTTAAATGATGAAGAATTTGATTATGATAAAGAAATAAGATATAATAAAAAAGACATATATGAAGCAAGTA
This sequence comes from uncultured Clostridia bacterium, assembly GCA_944388615.1. Classification (GTDB taxonomy): domain Bacteria; phylum Bacillota; class Clostridia; order TANB77; family CAG-508; genus CALXJL01. The sequence continues at coordinate 1,610 of CALXJL010000124.1, read as the reverse complement.
TGTATAAAAGACAACCAATGGAAAACATTATGAGGAAAATAAAAAGAGATAAAGTAAAAATTGTAAATCTATTTGGTGAAAATAGTAGTATATAATTTATTAAAATTATATTAAACTCTTTTCTTTTTGGAGAAAATATAATATAATATGGGTGTTAAAAATATTGGCAAGGAGGTACAGAAGATGCCAAATCATAGTAGTAATGAAAGAAATAAAAGAGGAAGTAATAATAAAAAAAGAACAAAAAGTGCAAAACCAACAAAAAAACGTAGAGTATCTGATATAGATGATGAAGATAGAAAACCTAAAGCATTAAGTGGAAATAACTCAACTAATAAAAGAGTTCCACCTAAAGCAAGTAAGAAAAAGAAAAAAAATGGAAAGCAAAAGTTTTCTGATAAACATCCTAAGCTAATGATATTTATAAAAATAATGATAATATTGTTTTTATTAATGTGTGTAATAGGAGCAGGAATTGTAGCAGGAATGTTTTTTGGATTATTTGGAGATGATTTTGAAATAACAAAAGAAGAACTTCAGATAGGAGTATCAAATTCAGTAGTAGTAGACCAAAATGGAGGAGTAGTTGCAAATTTAAGTGGTGATGAAAAACGTAAAATAATTTCAATAGAAGATATGGCAGAATATTTGCCAAAAGCATATGTCGCAATAGAAGATGAAAGATTTTATAGTCATCATGGAGTAGATTTCAAAAGAACAGCAGGAGCAATACTTAATACTGTATTTACAGGTAGTTCAAGCTACGGAGGAAGTACAATTACACAACAATTAGTAAAAAATATAACAAAAGATGATGAAGCATCAGGATTAGCAGGAATATTCAGAAAAATAAAAGAATGGGCAAAAGCATATCAAGTTGAAAGAATGATTTCAAAAGAACAAATATTAGAATTATATCTAAACATATTATTTGTTGGAGGAGAAGGAAATCTTCATGGAGTTGAACTTGGAGCAGAATATTACTTTAACAAAAGTGCTAAAGATTTAAGTTTAGCAGAATGCGCATATATGGCAGGAATAAATAATTCACCAATGTCATACAATCCTTTTGATACTTCAACAGATAATACAGAAAAAATAAAAAATAAAACAAAAACTGTTTTGAATAAAATGAATGAATTAGGATATATAAACAGTCAAGAAGAATATGATGCAGCAATTGCAGAAGTTGATGCAGGTTTAAAATTTTCAAAAGGAACAATATCAACTGGAAGTGATTATTCATATCATACAGATGCAGTAATAGAGCAAGTAATAGAGCAAGTAATGGAGGAAAAACAAATTTCTAGACAACTTGCAGAGAATTACGTATATAGCAGTGGATTAACAATTTATTCAACTGTAGATGTAAATGTACAAACAAGATTAGAAGAAGAATATAAAAATGAAAAATATATTAAATCAGGTAGAAATAAAGATGCAAATGGAAACCTAATAAATGAACATACACAATCAGGAATGGCAGTAATAGACTATAAAACAGGATATGTAGTAGGAATAGCAGGAGGACTTGGAGAAAAAGATGGAGCAGGATGGAATAGAGCTACACATATGAGAAGACAACAAGGTTCAGCAATAAAACCAATAGC
>CALXJL010000123.1 GCA_944388615.1 uncultured Clostridia bacterium | reverse complement strand
TATCGAAGTAGAAAATATAGATAATAATAGTAATATAAAAGAAATATATGTAATTAATTTAAAATAAGATATATCAAGTAAATTAGAAAATAAAGGATATAAGGTTAAAGATATAAATATAATAGTAAAAGATAATGATAATTTAGATATAGAAAAAATAGATTTACAGATAGAAAAATTACAAGAAGAGAAAAATGAAGATAAAAACGAAAACAAAATAGAAGTTAAAATAAATGAAATAAAAATAGATAACAATGATGAGGATTCTAATGAAAAAGTTATAAAAATTACCAAAAAAGAAGAAACAGAGGTTAAAGAATTTATTTGCGATACATATAATGTAGAAAAAAATAATATTGAGATAAACAAAGGAGGAGAGCAAGATGAATAATAAACTGATGACAACTATTAAAAATAAATTCAAATCTGGTGAAAATAGAAAAGTAGAGAATTTAGTTTTTTTCTTAATACTACTAATTGTAACAATCTTAATAATAAATAATATATGGAAAGATGATAAAAATGAAGAAAATGTGAATAAAGTAGAAAACACAAAAATACTAGCAAAAGAAAACACTACTACAGGAGAAGAAATTACGCAAGAGCAGGATATGGAAGAACAATTAGAAGAAATATTGTCCAAAATATCAGGAGTAGGCAATGTAGATGTATTATTAACATATTCACAAACAAGTCAAAAGGTTCCTGTATATAATGAGCAGAATACTCAAAATGACACAGAAGAAAGTGATACATCAGGAGGAACAAGAAAAGTATCAGAAACAGATACAAAAAAAGAAGTAATATATGAAGAAATAAATGGAGAAAAAACATTAGTAACACAAAGTATAATAAATCCAGAAATAAAAGGAGCAATAATAACTGCACAAGGAGCATCTAGTGCAGAAATTAGAACTATAATAACTCAAGCAGTTGAGGCGGCAACTGGACTAGCGACTCATAAAATTCAGGTATTTCAGATGGAATAGTTTATAGGTAGAACTTAAAACCTAAATATTAAATGTAAGGATAATGATAATATGAATATTTTAAAAAGAAATCAGATTATAATTTCAGTTATAGCATTAATGCTAATTACTGCAGGATATTTTAGTTATACTGATAATGCATTGTTAGAAACCAGTAGTCAAAATACAAATGAAGAATATTCTGGAATAGGAGATGCAACATTAGTGAGTAGTAATGTTACAGAAAATTTAGAAAACACTATTCAAAATACAAATACTGTAGCAAATACTATGACAAATACTAATGTAACAAATACAAATTCTACAAATACTACAGTAGTAGAAACAAATTCAGATGTTGCACAAAATACTAATAATAGTTCAGATGAATATTTTACAAGTTCTAGATTAAAAAGAGATACAATGTATTCACAAATGTTAGAGAGTTATCAAAAGATATTAGATAGTTCTAGTATTTCTGATGATCAAAAGTTAATTTCTCAAAATGAAATACAAAAAATAAATTCAACTAAAAATGCTATTATGATATGTGAGAATTTAATTAATACCAAAGGTTTTGCAGATGTAGTAATTTTTGTTAATGAAGACAGTGTAAGTGTAGTTATAAAGGCAGAAGAATTAAAAAAAGAAGAAATTGCACAGATCCAAAATATAGTTGTAAGAGAATTAAAAGCCTCTACAGAAAATATCCATATTAGTACAAAGAATTAGAAATGTAGGCATGTATATTTTACATGTCTATTGTTTAATTAATAAGTATATGATATATTTTAATAAAAATAATAAAAATGGAGGAAAAAGAAAAGTATTCGGAATAAAAAAGAATTCGGAATATATAGTAGACATAATAGATAATGGGTATAATGGCGAAGGAATAGCAAAAATAGATGATTTTACAATATTTATACCAAATGTAATAAAAGGTGAAAAAGTAAAAATTCTAATAGTTAAAGTTTTAAAATCATATGCATATGGAAAATGTTTAGAAATAATCGAAAAATCTAAATACAGAGTAGAAGAAGATTGTGGAACATATAAAAGATGCGGAGGGTGTGACTTAAGGCATATAGACTATGAAAAAACTTTAGATATGAAACAAGAAATGGTAGAAAATCTATTAAAGAAGACATTTGGTGAAAATCATATAAAAGTAAATAAAACAATTGGTATGGGAAATCCTTACAATTATAGAAATAAAGCGCAATATCCAATAGGAGTAAATAAAAGTGGAGAACCAGTTATAGGAGTATATGCGAAAAGATCTCATGAAATTATACCTATGAAAGAATGTCTAATACAAAATAGAGAATCAGAACAGATAGCATTTGTTTTATATAAATTTTTAAAAGATAATAATATAAAGCCATATGATGAAAAAACTAGAGAAGGATTATTTAGGCATATAGTTATTAAAGTAGGAATAAGGACACATGAGATAATGTGTATTTTAGTAATAAATGGAAAAGAAATACCAGAAGAAAAGAAATTAATAAAACTACTAACAACTACATTTCCAAATATAAAAACTATTGTTAAAAATAGTAATACTAAAAATACTAATATAATACTAGGAAAAGAAAATATAAATATATATGGTGATGGAAGTATAATAGATATATTAGGTGATTACACATTTAAAATATCACCAGAATCATTTTATCAAGTAAACCCTGTACAAGCTGAAGTTTTATATAATACAGCAATTGAAATGGCGAATTTAGATAAAGATGATATTTTATTTGATTTATATTGTGGAATAGGAACAATTGGAATATTTGCATCATCATATGTAAAAAAAGTATATGGAATAGAAATAGTTGAACAAGCTATAAGAGATGCAAAACAAAATGCAGAGATAAATAATATAAAAAATATAGAATTTTTTGCAGGAGATGTAGAAGATACATTAGAAGAATTGATGAAGAAAAAGGGTGTTTATCCAGATGTAGTAGTTGTTGATCCTCCAAGAAAGGGACTTGATAATAATACAATCTCTAATATTTTAGCAATTGAACCTAAGAAGATTGTGTATATTAGTTGTAATCCTGCTACTTTTGTAAGGGATTTAAAGTTATTTAGTGAGAAGTTTGAGATAAATGAGGTTCAACCTGTCGATATGTTCCCTTTTACGTCACATGTGGAAGTCTGTGCGTTGCTAGAGTTAAAGAAATGCCGGCCATTGCTGAATTTACTAGCTTTCAAGATACGATAATGTTTCATAAAAGAGGTAGATTTGGACTAGAAAAAATACAAAATTCTGAAATTAATGTTAAGGTTGTTTTAGATATGGAGTGTGGAAACATATAAAATAAATTATTGGAATTGATAAAATAGTTGCTGTGAGCAAATTGCAGAGATTATATATCTATGGTCAGTACACCATATTATATGGTTGTATGTTGATGAACATATGAATTTATAAAATAAAATTTAAAAGTTAAAGAGAATCCTA
>CALXJL010000122.1 GCA_944388615.1 uncultured Clostridia bacterium | reverse complement strand
GTACTTGCTTTTTTTTTTTTTTTTTCTTTTGTTTCTTCAATATCTTTTTTATTTTTTTCCATTGTTTTAAATCTCCCTTCCATTTTAGAATAGCATTTATAATTCAAATTCATATACAATCATGCTACTTATAGCAAGTGCTACTGTTTCTGTTCTTAAAATTCTTTTTCCTATTGTTACTATTTTTGCATCCATATTTTCTAGTAATTGTATTTCTCTATCAGATATTCCGCCTTCCGGACCTATTATAATAGCTATTTTGGCTGGTTTATTTTTTTTCTTTATTTCTTTTAATACATTTTTTATAGTATTATTTTCTTCTTTTTCATATGCAACTATTATTATATCATAATCATTTTTTATAGTCTCTATATTATCTGTTTTAATTGACATTGATACTTCAGGTATAATATCTCTTTCACATTGTTTTGCTGCAGATTCCGCTATTTTATTCCATCTTTCATTTTTCTTTTTTTCATCTTTTTCATTTAATTTAACTATACTTCTATCCATTTGTATTGGTATTATTTTACTTACACCTAATTCAACAGATTTTTGTATTATAAGTTCCATTTTATCTGATTTTGGAATACCTTGCAATATATGTATTTCCAATTTTATTTCTTTTTGTTCTTTTAACTTTTCTATTATCTTTGTAGTAACTTTTTCTTTATCAAATTTTAATATTTCACATAAATAATTTTCTCCTGTATCCATATTTCCTATAGTTATCTGTTCACCCACTTTTAGTCTTAATACATTACTTATATGATTAAAATCTGTACCATTTATATAAATATTTTCTTCTTTTATCTGTGATGTCTTAACAAAAAATTTTGGCATTATATATTCTCCTATCCAATATTTACTTTTCCATATACTCCGCCGCCGCCTTCTTTAATTGCAATTTCTCCTGTTCTAGCTTTTTCTATAGAATCTGCGATTTTTAATCCTACAACACCTTCTATATCATCTTCTGATAATTTGTGTAATATATTCATTTCTGTTCCAAAGTTATCTAATAATTTATCTATTGTCTTATTTCCTAATCCAGGAATAAATGTTAAAGGTATTTGATATACATATGGTGGTCTATTTGCTGGGCTCTTTGTTTCTTTTTTATCTTTAATTATTTCTATTCTATCAAAAACTCCCATTGTTATATTTTGCTTGCTACATTCATTACATTTTGTTACTGGTGCAATTCCTTCAATTTGTTTACCACAATTTTCACAAAATGTTCTATGATATTTTCCAAGTTTTGGATCTAGACCATAATTACATAAAACTTTTCTTCCGTCTTCATTTTTTAGTGCTTTTACCAATTCTTTAAAACTTATGTCTTTAACTTGAATTTTATTATATTCCCTTGCTATTTTTGGTAATGAATGAGCATCTGAATTTGTTAAAAATGTTTTTGTTTCTAACTCAGATATTTCATCTGCTAAATATGTATCTGAACTTAACCCTAGTTCTACTGCATAAATTTTATTAAATTTTTCTTTGAATATTTTCTCCAATCTATCTGTACAATTTCCATAAAAACTTTTATGAGGTGTAAATACATGTGCGGGAACTAGTATACCATTATATTTTTCTACTATATCTACTAATTCATATGCAGACAACCTCGCTCTTTGTGAACTAAGTGTAATATTATTAATATAATGACTCATTTCATTCGAAAAACCTTTTATATCATTCAATGTTGGAAAATAACATAAATTATGAGCACTTCCAGTTTTTCCTTGTTCAGTAACTTCGGATGTTTCTATTTCACTACCAAGTATTATACATACTTTATCTTTATATATTATTCCTCCATCTTCTATTTCGTATGCTTCACCTGTTTTCAAAAAGTTCTCTATATCTTCTATTACATATGGTGATGCACAATCTATTATTCCTACTACATTTATTCCTTTTCTTTCAACACATTCTCTAGCTATATTAGCAAAATTTAGAGATCTAGCTGCAGTTATTTTTATTGGTTTTCCATTTTCACTTCTTCCTATATGCACATGTAAATCTGCAAAAATTTCGTTCATTTCTTCTTTCATTCCTTCCAATTATATTTTACATTATTATCATGTTTTGTGTATAATCTAAATTTGCATATGATTCTTTTTTATATCCTAATGTATATACATTAGTTGCAAAAATATCTTTTTCCATCATTAATTTTAAGTTTTTATTAGTGTTAGTATCCATAAATTTCTTTACAGAAGTGACAACATTCACCTTTTTATTTATCATTGACATTTCAGATAACAGACCTTTTCCTTTTTCATTAAATCCTAGAATTCTAACATATGGATTATTTTTTTGTGCTATTTCCATGTCCTGTTTTGTTATTTTTAATAATGCATAAACAAGTATTCTTTGTATTCTTGTTTGAGTATATCTTTTAGATTTTATATTATTTATTAGATCTAAAAGTGAATTACTTATATTTGCAGATTTTTTTATTAAATTCTCCAATCCTTCTTCCACATCTGGTAAATTTGCAATTTCTTCTACAGTCATATTTCTTAGATTGTATAAAATTATTTTTTCATAAGCTGATAAATCCATTACATAATTACCATTTTTCATTTCTTCTCTTAATATTCCATATGATGATGCAGGCATTGTTTTTTGTACATCTTCATATTGTTTTCTTATTATATATTTTCTTATTGCTGTGCTACTTGCAAATTCTCCTATTCTACGAGTAGCATTATATCCTACTTTTTCTCTTTTTATTGCCATTGGAATAATTTTGCTTTTAATTTTTTTCATAGCTTTTAAATATTCAATTGCTAAAATATTATTTGACCCATGTAATACATGACCATAATCTTTTTCATCATTTAAATACATTAAAATAGCATTTTCTCTTGCTACAGGATATGAATTTCCTACACTTAGTTGATGCTTTAATATTGCTTGGTATTCTCTTGGTTCTTTTAATATAACATTTGCAATATCATTAAGTAGTTGTATATCAGGTGTTTCTGTTCCGAAAGGCTATGTCATCAACTACTCCTAAATCATCTAATATCCTTATTGCACCATTTGCAAAATTTTCTGCACTTGATACACTATATAAAACAGGTAATTCTATTACTAAATCTGCTCCATTTAATAATGCCATTTCAGTTTTAGCCCATTTATTTATAAGTGAACAATCCCCTCTTTGTACAAAATTTCCACTTACTACACATACTGCAATTTCTGCACAAGCCCTCATTTTTGCTTGTTTTATATGGTATAAATGTCCAGAATGAAAAGGATTATATTCTGCTACTATTCCAACGACTCTTCCCATTTATGTATTGTCTCCTTTTATCTATTTTCGAATTTTCTACGTGTGTATCATATCATAACTTTTTTTAATTGACAATATCTTTATGTTATTATATAACTTTGATATTGATATTTTAATAAATCTGGAGGTTAAGTATGGATAATGTAACTATTTATACAGATGGTG
>CALXJL010000121.1 GCA_944388615.1 uncultured Clostridia bacterium | reverse complement strand
ACTAAAAATTAAGAAGGAGAAATTAAACATGTCAGGACACAGTAAATGGCACAACATACAAGCAAAAAAAGGAAAAGCAGATGCTGCAAGAGGAAAGATATTTACTAAATTAGGAAGAGAAATATTAGTTGCAGTTAAACAAGGTGGACCAGACCCAGCAGGAAATTCGAAGTTAAAAGATGTAATAGCAAAATGTAAAGCTAATAATATGCCAAATGACACAATAAATAATGCTATAAAAAAAGCATCAGGAGCAGGAAATACAGCAAATTATGAAGAAGTAACATATGAGGGATATGGCACAAACGGAGTTGCAGTAATCGTACAAGGAAGCACAGATAATAGAAACAGAACAGCAGCAGATGTAAGACATGTATTTGATAAAGCAGGTGGAAACCTAGGAACAACAGGATGTGTATCATATATGTTTGAGAAAAAGGGTGTTATTGTAATAGATAGAGCGGAATGTAAAAAGGATGAAGAAGAATTGATGATGATTGCAATAGAAAATGGAGCTACAGATTTTGAAACATCTGAAGAAGTATATGAAATAACAACAACACCAGAGGATTTTTCAAAGGTTAGAGAAGCTTTAGAAGCAGAAGAAATTGAATTCTTGGAGGCAGAAGTTCAAATGGTACCATCTACATATGTTAAACTAGATGAAAAAGATGCAGAAAAAATGCAAAGACTATTAGACAATTTGGAAGATCTAGATGATGTTATAAATGTATATCATAACTGGGAAGAATAGAAAATAAACAAAAGATAGCTGTGTAGCTATAAGAGGGGAGAAATTTTATGAAAAAGAAAAATATTATAATTATATCTGTTGTAGTTGCGGTAGTAGTTATTGCTATAATAGTAGCATTACTTGTATCAAATGTATTTAAGAGTGAAAAACAATTATTTGAACAATATTTATCTCAAATGTCAGAAGGAGAAAAAATACTAGAAACTAATATTTTCAATACATATACGGATAAAAAAGAAAGTACACCATATCAAAATAGTGGTGAAATAACATTAAGTCTTCCAGAAGAAATGGAAAGTTTTAGTTCATTTAACATAAAAGTTGAAGGAAAATCAAATCCTGGTGAGAAAAAATATGAGGCTAAAATTAGCTTGAATAATGGAGAAACAGCAATATTACCAATGACTTTAAGACAAGTCAATGATACATATGGAATTCAATTTGATGATATAGTAGAGCAATTTGTTGCAATAGAAAATAATAATTTAAAAGCATTTGCAGAAAAGTTGGCTATAACAGATCTAGAAGCAATACCAGATAAAATAGAATTATCAAATTATGATAATTTATTTACACAAGATGAGATAAAGGAAATTGAAGAAAGATATAAAACTGTAATAGCACAAGCAGGAGAAGACAAAGAATATATTAAAGTAGAAAAAGATGGAATGACTGGATATCAATTAACTTTATCTGATGATGATTTCAGAAGAGTAATAGAGAATTTACTAACAACATTTAAAGATGATACTTTAATAAGAAGTAAGTTGGAACAAGTATATACAGATTTAGGAACAGAAACAGTTGATGAATTATATACACAAATAGAAGACTTGATAGTAGAAATACAAAATGAGGAGAGTATGGGAATAGCTGATTTCTTAAAAATAACTGTATACGAAAAAGGAAATAAATTACAAAATGTTGAAATAGAGATTGGTGATACTGAAGGAAAAATGGTAATAGGTATCATTTCTAGAGAAGATAAATTTGAAATAACTTTAGATGGAACAGGAATGCAATCTTTAAGTAAATCAATAAATGAGAATAATGATAAAGAAGTTGCAATGTCATCAAATACATTAAATTACAGTACTTCAATGGATGATGAACTTTATACAAATGGATTAGATTCTTTGCCAACAACATCAATGGGAACATCAGTTAATTACATGAGAGTATTTATTGATAAAACAGCACAAGGTGAAAATATAGTATACAATATGGGAATGCAAATGGGAGAATCACAAGATAATATAACTATGGAAATGACAATGGATATGAATTATAATGGCATAAAATCTATGCAAAGTATTGATGAGATTTACAATATAAGCATAAAAGATAATTCAAGTAATACAGAAATAGGGATAGATTTTAACAATAAAGTAGAATTTGTTGATAGTGTAGAAATAGAAGACTTTACAGATGAAAATAGTGAGATATTAAATGAGAAAGATGCACAATATATACAACAATTATTAACTCAATTAACACAATTAATATCAGAATCTATAACGACAGGAATATCAGAGTCAGGAAATATGATGCAAAATAATATGAATGGATTAGGATATTAAAGTTCTAAATAAAAAAAATACGCATATAATATAATATGCGTATTTTTTTTGACCTTATAGAGTACTAACAAAAGAGGGGAAGAACATGGAAATATTAAAATATTTTCCGAAAGAAATTAGAGATAAGATTATTAATTTAGATAAAACAGAAGAAATAAGAATTAGAAATGGAAAAAAGATTATATTAAATAATGGACAAACAGAACAAATAATAAATGTATATATAACTCATGAAATGATGGAAAATATAATGCAAAATTTATGTGATAATTCTGTTTATGCTTATCAAAATGAAATATGTTCAGGTTTTATAACTTTAAAAGGAGGACACAGAGTAGGGATAACAGGAGATGTAGTTATAGAAGATGGAAAAATTATAAATATAAAAAATATATCAAGTCTAAATTTTAGAATATCAAGACAAATATATGATTGTAGTAATAAAATTTTAAAAGATGTAATTAATCTTCAAGAAAATACTATTTATACAACATTAATAGTATCTCCACCTGGATGGGGAAAAACTACAATATTAAGAGATTTGGTAAGAAAAATAAGTGATGGGATTGATGAAATAGGATTTAAGGGAATAACAGTTGGAGTTGCAGATGAAAGAGGAGAAATTGCATCAATGTACAGAGGTATTCCGCAAAATGATATTGGAATTAGGACAGACGTAATTTCAAATATTCCAAAATCTATTGGAATGAATATGCTTATTAGGAGCATGTCACCAAAAGTAATTGTAGCTGATGAAATAGGAAGAAAAGAAGATGCGGAATCTATTGAGTATGCTATGTGTTGTGGTGTTAAAGGAATATTTACTGCACATGGTGAAACTCTAGAAACTCTAAAGAAGAACCCATTATTAAATAAGCTGATAGAAAAAAATATATTTGAAAAAATAATCTTTTTAAATAAAAGAAATTAAAAATAGTTCTAAAATAAATTTTACTGAATATATATTATAAAGAGAAAAAGGGAGTGAAATATATGGTAATGATAAAAGCATTAATATTAATTGGGATATTTGGTACAAGCATATTAATAGGAATAATGATCGCTAAAAAATATACAAGTAGATTAAATGAACTAAAAGAAATGAAAAAAGCAATGCATATGTTAGAAACTAAGCTAAAATTTACATATGAAACATTACCAGTAGTATTTAAAGAAATAGGTAGAAATATAGATAAAACTACAGGTGATATTTTTATATTAGCTAGTGAAAACATGGAGTATACAACAGCAGGAAATTCATGGTCT
>CALXJL010000120.1 GCA_944388615.1 uncultured Clostridia bacterium | reverse complement strand
ATTACATCAGATTTAGGATTAGAAATAAAAGATACAACTATAGAACAAATAGGTAGAGCAAGACAAGTAAAAGTACAAAAAGAAAATACAATAATTGTAGATGGTATGGGAGATAAAAAAGCAATTGAAGAAAGAGTGGCACAATTAAAAGCACAAATTGCAGAAGAGAAAAGTGAATATGAATTAGAAAAATTACAAGAAAGACTTGCTAAAATAGCAGGAGGTGTTGCAGTAATTGGTGTTGGTGCAGCAACAGAAATAGAAATGAAAGAAAAGAAATTAAGAATAGAAGATGCATTAGCAGCAACAAAAGCAGCAGTTGAAGAAGGAATTGTATCAGGAGGAGGAACAGCATATGTAAATATAATTCCTAAAGTAGAAAAAGTTTTAGATGAATTAAAAGATGATGAAAAAATAGGAGCTAGAATAGTTCTTAAAGCATTAGAAGAACCAGTAAAACAAATAGCTATAAATGCAGGATTAGAGCCAGCTGTTATATTAGAAAAAGTAAAACAAAGCAAAGAAGGAATAGGATTTAATGCTGCAGATGAAGAATATGTAGATATGAAAAAAGCAGGAATTGTAGATCCTACAAAAGTATCTCGTAGTGCAATGCAAAATGCAGCATCTATAGCATCAATGGTTCTTACAACAGAAAGTATAGTAACAGAAAAGAAAGAAGAAAAATCATGTAATTGTGGAGGTCATGATGACGCTTCTTCAATGAATGGAATGTATTAATAAAAAGTATTGTAACTAAAAAAATACAGTCAATCTAAAAACTTTAGATTGACTGTATTTTTTCATATTTCTTTTTATATTTATTTTTAAGAAATTGAGAAAATTCTTCAGCTGTACCTATACTAAAACCAGTTTTATCTATTAGAAATGATTTATCTTTATTAAGGTATAAATAGAAAAAATCATCAGTATCATATACTCTGTAAATTGAATGATAATAAATTATACTATATTTTCCATTACTATGTATTTTAAAATATTTATCATAAAAACGGAAAATAAAGTTTTCCGAATTTGATATTTTAGAACTTTTAAATTCTTTCTTTATTTTAAGTTTAGGATAAATGAATTTTATAGCAAAAAATATGGCAAGTACAGCTATAATAATTATAAAGCTCTTGAAATTTTTATTATATTTTATTTGGTATAGAACAATAAATATAATAAAACATATAAAAGATATCCAGCCCAATTTATACGAAAAATTATATTTAACACTATGAAATTCCAAGAATTTAGCATATGTTTCAGGTGTATATTGTGTTGTATTTTTAAATAATATTTTCATTTGTTCAATCTCCTTATATTAAATTTACTATAATTAAAACTAACGCCAAAACTCAAAAGTGTTTGTAAGAATAGAATATTGCTCACCAAAAGTTATTGGAAGCATTATAAATATACTTACTATGCATAAAATAAGAAAAAGTTTATTTACTTCATTAGAGTTATTTTTATTTTCAACAAATTTTAAAAGTAATAATATAGCATTAATACATAAAATAAGTTTAAAACCAATAGAGTAATTCTCCGTAATTCCAGCCATGCAAGTAGTAATTATAATAGATATAATACATGTTATAATATTAATATTTGTAAATATTTTCAAATTTTTAGAAGAATTATCATTATATATATATTTCTTAAATAAAAATATCCATAATATAGGAATAGCAATTAAACCAATCAACTTATTCTCATAGCAAATTTCATTCATATTTACTAAACTAGTATCTGATGAAAGATATACAAAAGGAAAATGAAAAGGGTCAATTATTGGTAGTTTAAAAATATATAGTAAAAGCCCCTGATAAATTTTCCCAAATGTAAAAGACATACAATAATTCATATCAAATGAAGTTAATTGATATCTAGCACCAAATTCTAAAACATTATCAAATCTTATAAAATTGTATATCATTTGAAGTATTGCAAATATACCTAAAGGAACTAATATGAAAATACAATCTTTAATTTTATTTTTAGTCTGAATGGGTTTCATACTACTAATAATAAAAAATATTATTAAAGGATAATACACAATAAAATCAGGTCTAGATAATACTATAAGTGCCATACTAATACCGTAAAAAAATCAATTTAATATATTTATATTTCTTATTATTATAAATAGACATAGCTAAATTAACAGATAACAACAAGAAAAATATTCCTGATGATACTACTATATCATACTTTAATCCTCTTAAAGTAATAAGGATATTTGAGGCGAAAAGTATTGCAAAATAACCCAAGTAAAAATTAAATAATGATATGTTTTTAATAAATTTATTAATTAATTTTTTATATACTTTGTAAAGTAAAAAAATTATTCCAAATATAAATATTAAATTGAATAAATAATTACTTAAATACATGCCGGTTATAAGTCTAAATGGAAGCATTAATGTAATAATTGGAGCAATTCCAAAATAACTATAATATTTTCCATTATAAAAAGTAGTATCATATAAAAAATCAATATTATTTTTTTTCTTTTCATCATAATTATAAGGATTTTCCATTTGTAATAATTCATTAGAAGGTTCTATAAGTAAAGATGCACTACCATGGATAAATGCCTCGGTTTGTAATAGTAAAGTGTCATTCGAATTTATTTCATTAGGATTAACTAGTGAAAAATTATTTTTGTTAAATAATGAAGTAATAATTATGAATGCACATATTCCACATAAAACCACTAAAGATATGCGATGGTTCAGTTTGGAGTTTTCGTTATATTGTAATTTATATAATGATTTATCTTTAATTTTTAAAATAAAAAATATACTAATAAATACTAGTAATATCCTAAAAATATTTATATTAAAATTAGGATGGTTCAATAATATATGATCTAAATCTATAGGTTTACTACTAAAAACAGTTAATTCAATCTCTTTACAATTTGAATAAGTATCTAAATTTATATAATGACCATTGCTTGAATATATAGTCTTTTTATCTAATGTTATATTTCCATTATTCTCAGACAAATAGCTCAACGTATAAGAAACTTTATTAGAAATAGGTTCTTTGAATGAAATATAAACACTAGTTATTCTTTTATTTATATTAGAAATAAGAATTTTATTTTCATTTATGCTATATTCTGCATTAATATTGTTATTACCTAAAAATAATGTTCTAAGAGCAGGATAATTGAATATGAATAATTCAATAAAAATTGATATGAGTAGTATAAGTAGAACTTTTTTATACTTCACTAGTTTTCATCTCCTCGAAAATCGTAATGATTATCTAATATATACATAATATAATGAGAAAATATTTATTTCAATAGTTTTTTGATAATATTAAAAATTTTTACACGCAAAAAAACAACTCATAAACTTTTGGGGGTTATGAGTTGTTTTGGTATGGTGGGCAATCGGGGGGTCGAACCCCGGACCTTCTGATTAAGAGTCAGCTGCTCTACCAACTGAGCTAATCACCCATTTATATAAATAATACATGAACAAAAACAATTATACTGCTAAAAAAAATGTTTGTCAAGGGTCTAGATATTGTAATGTATTTAATTTATGATAAAATCACCTTAAAAGTTTAGAAACGAATATTTCACCCTAGATGTATAAAAATAGAAA
>CALXJL010000119.1 GCA_944388615.1 uncultured Clostridia bacterium | reverse complement strand
AACGGAACAACATTTGAAATGGATGGTAATGTATTTAAGGTTGTAGAGTTTCAACATGTAAAACCAGGAAAGGGAGCAGCTTTTGTAAGAACAAAATTAAAAAATGTTATTACAGGAGCAGTATTAGAAAAAACATTTAATCCATCTGAAAAATATCCAGGAGCAGAAATAGAAAAAAGAGAAATGCAATATTTGTATGTAGATGGAGATTTGTATTATTTTATGGATAATGAAACATATGAACAAATACCTTTAAATAAAGAACAAATTGGTGATGCTCTAAAATTTATTAAAGAAAATATGAATGTAAAAATACTTTCTTATAAAGGAAATGTATTTGCAGTAGAACCACCTATGTTAGTAGAATTGGAAGTTACATATACAGAACCGGGATTTAGTGGAAATACAACTACTACATCTGGTAAACCAGCAACATTAGAGAATGGATATGAAATATCTGTACCTCTATTTGTAAATATTGGTGATGTCATAAAAATTGATACTAGAACTGGTGAATATATGGAAAGAATTTAAAACTTTTATAACGAATGTGAGGTTATTATGGCAGATTTAAATAGTGAATATAATAAAATTATAAAAGATATTGAAAAAAAGATAAAAGATCCAGAAGATCAAAAATATGTTAAAGAAAAAATTACAGATATGTCTATGATCTTTATAAAACTCATGGATAAACTTACTAATATGACAGAAAATAAAATGTCTGAAATACAAGATAATCAGATGTTATTAGAAAATAGATTATCTAAGCTTGAAGGAATAATTAATGGCATTGAAAATGATATTTATAGTGATGAAGATTTTGATATGGAGATAGTATGCCCATATTGTAATCATGAGTTTACTATAGATATAGGAAGTGGAAAAGAAATAAAATGTCCTGAGTGTGAAAATATCATAGAATTAGACTGGGATGATGAATATAATGGACTAGGTGATAATGAACTTGATTTTTCAGGATGCCCAGGTAGTTGTGATTCTTGTGGTGGATGTCATGATGAAGAAGATGAAGATGAGGATATGTAAATAAAGTTTTTAAAAATGGTAACTTTAAATGAACAATATTTTTGTTTAATTAGAGTTACTATTTTTTATATTAGTAAAAATATACTATTGGGTAAAAAAAGATTAAAAATAATCCATTGGGTCAACATATTCATTATTAATACGAAAACCTAGATGTAAATGACATCCTGTTGTTGCTCCATTAGTTGGTCTCCCGGAGGAATCTTTATAAGTATTGCCTGGAACACCATATACATATTTAGGACCAACATGTCCAATTATTTCACCTTGTTTTATTGTATCTCCAACAGAAACTATAAAATTAGGAGATACATGACAATATGTTATTTTAAAATCATCAAAAGATAGTGTAATAGTATATCCACCACCACCTAAAAAGCCTATATATGAGATTTTTCCATCATTTACAGCAACTAGACTTGTACCTTCAGGAGCGCCTATATCAAGACCTTTATGGAATGATGAAGCACCAGCAGTAGGTGAAGTCCTTTTACCAAATGGTGAAGTTATTTTTGTATAACCTGGAATTGGCCAAGCAAAACCATGTTCACTTAAAATTATGGATAAATTAGAATCATCTTTTGTGATATTTAATTCATCAGAATAAGCAAATGGAATGAAAATGCATGGAAAAAATAATAAAATAATAAATAATATAATAAAGAAATTAGAAAAATTCAAACAAAAAAAACTACTTTTTATAAGAAAAACCTCCTAAAAAGTAGCCCCCTAAAAATATGGCAGGGGTACTAAGACTCGAACTCAGACTTGTGGTTTTGGAGACCATCGTGCTAACCATTAACACTATACCCCTATTTAAATTACTTATATATATTAGCACAAAATTATTTATCTTGCAAGTCTAATTTAAAAAAATCTTGCAAATAAAAAATCATTATGATATGATATGCAATATCTAAAGAAAAAAATAATTACTTTTAGGTAGTTAAAGAGGAGGAAATAGGATGAAAAAAAGAAATAATGTTATTACAATAATAGCTATAGTTCTTGTAATTGCTATTATTGGAGTAGTTGCTTTTGGAATTTACAAAAGATTCACAACTGAGGTCAAAAATCCAATTGCAACAATGGAAGTAGATGGATTTGGAACTATAAAATTGGAATTATATCCAGACATAGCACCAAATACAGTTACAAATTTTATAGCTTTGGCTAATAGAGGTTTTTATGATGGATTAACATTCCATAGAACAATTCCAGATTTTATGATACAAGGTGGAGATAAAAATGGAGATGGAAAAGGATCACCATCATTAAGTGATATAATGGATAATGTTGAAGAAGATAAGGAATATTCTATAGCTGGTGAATTCAAAGCTAATGGATTTGAAAATGATTTAAAACATGAAAAAGGTGTTATTTCAATGGCAAGATCAGATTATAGCCAATATGAATCTTTAGCACCAGGTGTAATAGAAGAAGGATATAATTCAGCTGGATCACAGTTTTTTATAATGACAGATGATAATACAAGTTTGGATGAAAATTACGCAGCTTTTGGTAAAGTAATAGAAGGAATGGATGTTGTTGAAGCTATTGCCAATGTAGAAGTTGAAACAAGAGATGAAAATGCAGAAAGTGGACTTGATAGACCAGTTAATCCACCTGTAATAAAAAGAATATATGTAGATACATTTGGTGTAGATTATGGTATGCCAGAAACACGAGATACATTTGATTATAGCAGTATTTTTAATCAATTAAATACTTCAGGATCAAGCAATACAATAACTGAAGGAGAAACAACAGAGACTGAAGAATCAGCCCAATAATTAATATATAAGAAAATTAAGTGGATAGAAAAATTTTTTCTATCCACTTAATTTTTATAAGTAATCTTAAATTTTTAATTCTACAACTGTAACGCCCATTTCACCTTCTCCAAAAGTACCTAATCTAAAACTTTTTACATGTTTGTTCTTTTTTAAAAATGCATGTATTCCATCACGCAGTTTTCCTGTACCTTTTCCGTGTACAATCCTGATAGGGGTTAAACCAGCTAATGCACAATCATCTATATATTTGTCTATTATCCATATTGCATCTTCTACATTGTTTCCTATTACATTTATTTCATTAGAAATTTTCTTTGTGTTTATTTTAGATTTCCTATTAGAATAATCAGCTGTTTTTGTGATTTTTTTAGAATCTGTATCTGCATATGAAAGATCATTTATATTAACGTTTGTCTTCATTATACCAATTTGTAGTTGAACTTCATTAGACTTATTAATTGAAGATAAAACAGTAGCATTTTGTTTAAATTTATTTGAAAAGACAGTCATTCCAATAGTTATATCCTCAGGTTTAATAGTATTAATGCGATTGTTAGATTCTTTGTTAGATTGACTATTTATTTCACTTAATTTAGTGTTTAATTTATTTCTAAGATTATTTGCATTTTTTAAACTTTGTGTATCAATATTATTATAGATTGTATTTAATTCTTGAATAATTGAATTAGCTTCTTCTTTAGCAGATAGTAAGATTTCTCGAGCTTGTTGTTTTGCCTTCTCTATAGTAGTATTTTCTTTTTCAGATAATTCAGAAAGCTGTTTTTCTAATTTTTTACGAAGATCTTTAATATGATTT
>CALXJL010000118.1 GCA_944388615.1 uncultured Clostridia bacterium | reverse complement strand
GGTGTAGTAAAAACATATATGGCACATCATCAAGGATTAATATTATTATCAATTAATAATTTGTTTAATAATAATATCTTACAAAAAAGATTTGTATCTAATCCAGAAATTGCATCAGTTGATATATTACTTCAAGAAAGGATGCCGGAAAATATTATTATAACAAAGGAAAGAAAGGAAAAAGTGGAGAAAATTAAAAATAATGTTGAGATAGGAAATTGTAGGATACAATTGAATACAATTGATAAAAACATCAATATTGCAGGAATAATTGCAAATGAAAATTATGGGATCATAATAGATCAGAAAGGGAATGGATATAGTAAATATAATAATTTGCTAATAAATAGATTCAAGAAAACAGATGATGAAGAACAAGGGATTTATTTTACAATAAAAGATGTAAAATCAAATAAAATCTGGTATAACACAGAAAGCATAAATGGGAAAGCATCAGATAAATATCAAGTTGACTTAGGTCCAGATAGTGCAGAATTTACAAGGACTGATGGATGTTTTATAACAAAAACAAAAATAACTGTAGCACCTAATGAGGCATTAGAGATAAGAAAATTAGAATTGTTAAATACTTCAAATGAAAATAAATTAGTTGAAATAACTAGTTATTTTGAACCAGTTCTATCATCTGCAATTCAAGATGAATCACATAAAGCATTTAATAATTTATTCTTAAAGTATAAATATGAAAACAATATATTATTTGTAAAAAGAAAAGATAGAAACTCTAAAGAAAATGATGTATATATGGCAACATCTCTATATACGAAAAATGAGTCAATAGGTGATTTGGAATATGAAGTAGATAAAGAGAAATTTGTAGGAAGAAATAATTTTGGGGTACCAGAATATATTAAATATTCTAAGAAATTTACAAGTAGTGAAGAATTAGTAACAAATCCAATAGTTGCATTTAGAAGAACATTTGAAATTCCGGCAAATGATAAGATAGAAATAAGTTTATTAATTGCAGTTGGAAGAAATATGGATTCAGTTAAAAATATCATTAATAATAATTTGAATAATGAAAATATAAATAGAAATTTTGAATTATCAAAAGTAAGAATAGAAGAGGAAAATAAATATCTTTCATTAAAAGGTGATGAAATAAGGTTATGTAATAAAATATTAACATATCTTGTTTTCGGAAATCCATTAAAAAAATTGCAGTCAGCAAGAATAAAAAATAATAAATCTTATATACAAAGTGATTTATGGAAATATGGAATATCTGGAGATCTACCTATAATATTAGTAAAAATAAAAGATATTAATGATATATATGTTGTAGAGCAAATGGTAAAAATACATGAATATTTAAGGAAGAAAAATATATATACAGATTTAGTGATATTGAATGAAGAAAAAGAAAATAGACAAATGTATGTTAAAGATGGAATACAAAGGTTAATATATAGTAAAAATATTTCGTATTTAATAAATACTCCTGGAGGAATATTTGAACTAAATAATACTGATAAAAATTTATTTATGATAAAAGCAAGTGTTATTTTTGATGCGAGCAAAGGAAACATTGCTAAACAAATAGAAGATATGGAAGAGGAGTATATAAAATCATTATCAAAAGTAAAGATTAATAAAAATGAAAAAATAGAGATTAGTAATCCTTGTAAAGAAGAGATATCAGTAGATATGGAAAACTTAGTTTATTATAATGAGATAGGAGGATTTACTGATGATGGAAAAGAATATATAATAAAAATAAATAAAAATACAAAAACACCAATAGTATGGAGTCATATTTTAGCAAATGAAAACTTTGGAACTCTTGTAACAGAGAGTATGGGAGGATATACTTGGTATGAGAACAGTAGGTTAAATAGGGTAACTGCATGGGCAAACAACCCTGTAGTTGATCCACCTTCTGAAATTATATATTGTAAAGATGATAGCTTAGAAAAATGTTGGTCAATAGGAGCAAGTCCTATGCCAGATGAGAATAATTATTATATAAAATATGGATTTGGATATGCGGAATATATACACAACAGTGAAGAAACTGTGGAAAACTTAACTGTTTTTGTGAGTAAAACTGAAAATGTTAAAATAAATTTACTAAATATAAAAAATAGAACTCCTAATAGTAAAAGAATTACTTTAGTGTATTATATTAAACCAGTTATTGGAGAAGATGAGAAAATTCTAGATTATAATATGAACCTAGTATTTGATCAGCAAGAGAATATAATTACAGGTAAAGCAATTTATGGCAAAGAACCAAGTAAATATATAGGAGTAACATCTAGTGAAAAAATATTATCATTTACAGGAAGTAAAAAAGAATTTATAGGAGAAAGTAATATATCTGATCCTGATGGATTATATATGGAAAAACTAAGTAATGAAAACTCATTTGGAGAAGAAGGAATAATCGCATTACAAATAGAAGTTAATTTAAGCCCATATGAAAATAAAGATATATCTATAATTCTTGGGGCGGATGATGAAATAATTACGTGTAAACAAAATTTGGAAAAATATAAAAATATAGATAATTGTTATACGCAGTATAATAATGTAAAAAAATATTGGGAAGACATAACAGGTAGAATTCAGATTAAAACACCTATTAAATCAATAGATAATATTTTAAATGGTTGGATAGTATATCAAACAATAGTAAGTAGATTATGGGGAAGGACAGCATATTATCAATCTGGTGGAGCCGTAGGGTTTAGAGATCAGCTGCAAGATACTCTAGGGTTAAAATATATAATGCCAGAAATGCTGAAGAATCAAATTATTAAACATGCAAAACATCAATTTATTGAAGGAGATGTAGAGCATTGGTGGCATGAGAAAGTAGATAAAGGTATAAGAACTAGATTTTCAGATGATTTGCTATGGTTACCATATGCAGTATGTGAGTATATAAAAATAACAGGTGATTATTCTATATTGGATGAGAAGGCATCATATAAACAAGGAAATGTACTGGAAAATGGAGAGTTAGAAAGATATGATGTATATAGGAATTCAGATATAGAAGAAACAATATATGAACATTGTATAAGGGCTATAGAAAAGGGGATCAATATAGGAAGAAATGGATTACCTAAAATAGGAATAGGAGATTGGAATGATGGATTAAGTAGTGTAGGAAAAAATGGTGAAGGAGAAAGTGTTTGGCTAGGCTTTTTCTTATATGATGTTTTAAAGAAATTTAGAGAAATATTAATATACAAGGATAATCATGTTAAAGCAGAAAAATATAAAATAGTAATGGAAAACTTAAAAAAAGCACTAAATACAGTAGGATGGGATGGAAGATGGTATAGAAGGGCATTTACAGATGAAGGTGATATTTTAGGTACAGTACAAAATGAGGAATGCAAAATAGATGGAATAGCACAAAGTTGGTCTGTTATATCAGAAGCGGGTGATAATGATAAAAAATATATGGCTATGAGTAGTTTGGAAAATCATTTAGTTGATAAAGATAATGGAATAATCAAATTATTAGATCCACCATTTGAGAAAAGTAAATTAGAACCAGGTTATATAAAGGCATATATTCCAGGAACTAGAGAAAATGGAGGTCAATATACACATGAGTGTTGTTGTTAATGCCAGTTTTTGAAAAATATTGATACTCTTAAAATTTGTATATCAAAATACTTAAAAAATGTAT
>CALXJL010000117.1 GCA_944388615.1 uncultured Clostridia bacterium | reverse complement strand
TGGAACAACAGAGACAGTGGAGCAGGTTGCTACAGAATATTGTATAAGTTTATCTAGTGATGAACTAAAAAGATTATTTATAACATTTTGTAATAATCTTCAGACTGATAGTATTGTTTTAAATGCTATAGCAACAAGAGCTAAAATAATAGGATTAAGTACTGGATATACAGATGTAAATTCTTTATCAGCTAATATTGGTGAATACGTATCAACAATTACAAATCTAGCTACAACAGATAAAGAACTTGTAAAAATATCTGTATATGAAGCTGATGGAAATTGTATTCAAACTCAAATTCAAACATATGATGAAGATGAATTTGGACAATATAATATAAAAATATCTGCTAACAGTACTACAGCAAATACCACAATGCAGGCTGATATTAGTACTGTAGATCAAGATTTAGCAACAATTAAAGTAACAAAAATAGATAATAGTAATAATACAACTTATGATATAGCAATATCAAATTCAAATAGTTTGAATATAGAATTGTACTTTGAAAATTTAGGTAGTATTGAGGAAAATAATATTCAAAACAAATTGAATTTAGCTTATTCAATGCAAAATACTAGTTTTGGAATGTCGTATGAAGATACAGTGAATTTTGAACAAGTTGAAGAACTAGAAGGATTAGATGAAAATAATTGTGTAATTATTAATAATTATGATAAAGATTCAGTACAATCGTTTTTAATATCTATACAGGAAAAAATTTATACTGTATATGCTCAAAAATTAGAACAACTGGGATTAACTGCTGATTATACATTAGAAAGCATAGAACAACAAGCTAATGAAGCGAGAAACGAGTTAAATCAACAAAATGAAGCAGCTCAGCAAGCATTAAATGAAGCAGCTCAATCATTACAAGGATTAAATTTAAGTGAAACAGAGCAACAAACTTATAATGCTAATATTGAAACATATCTAGGGGATAATAGAACAAGTGCGCAAGTTAAAAGTTTAATAGAACAAGTTATGAGTTTAATTGCAACATATCCTGATAGAAATATTGTATTTCAATTAGGAAAAGATGAATATACATATTCATCAATGTCTACATTAAAAGGTAAAATTAGGGATGGTAGCAACTATCAAGTAACAGGCGAGAAAAATACTAGTACAGGTTTATATAATAAAATAATATTAACTGAGATTCAAAATTAGAATAATAGGCAAAATGAATAGGAGTAATTATGAGTAGGAAGAATAGATATATATATCGTTCAAAGAGAAAATTTAATAGAGAAAAAATACTGATACTTGTAGTAGCTATAGTCACAGTTGGAATGTTTTATAATAAAACTTGTGCAACAATAGGAAAATATAAATTAAGTAAAATATATGAAGGACAAGTTATTGAAACAGCAGCAAAATTGCAGACACAAAAAGAGGAGCAAGAAGCAAAAGTAGAGGAGGAAAAAGAAAAAAGGAAACAAGAATTAACAGAAGATCAAAGAAAAGCAGAATCAGGATTAACTAAAGAGGATTTAGATAGTTTTAATGGCATATATAAAAGTGAAACTAAAAGAGTATTTCTTACTTTTGATGATGGACCAAGTTCTAATGTTACACCATTGATTCTGGACTTATTAAAACAAGAAAATATAAAAGCTAGTTTCTTTGTTTTAGGAAAACAGGTTGAGGCTAATCCTGAAATTGTAAAAAGAGCTTATGATGAAGGTCATTTTATAGCTAACCACGGATATAGTCATAATTATGAACAAATATATACAAGTGTGGACAGTGTATTAAATGAATATAATCAAACAGAGCAAGCAGTAAAAAATGCCTTAGGAAATGACAATTATACTTCAAAAGTATTTAGATTTCCGGGAGGACTAAGTGGAGGAAAATATGCTGAATTAAAAAAAGAAGCAAAACAACAATTAACAGATAGAAATATAGCTTCTATAGATTGGAATTGTTTATCACAAGATGCTGCTGGTGCAAAAACAAAAGAGGAGTTAATAAATAATATTGTAACAACGGCAAAAGGAAAAAATTCTGTAGTAGTGTTAATGCATGATGCATCTGGAAAGATACTTACATATGAAACTTTAATTGATGTAATAAATTATTTTAGGGATAATGGATATGAATTTAAAACAATGTATGATTTAATTTCAGAAAAATAAGCATTTTAGAGAACTTTACTAGAAAAGCAATAAAAAGGACTAAACCATAATTATACTGAACCATAAATTTTTATGAGTAAGTATTAATTATATAGTTTAGTCCTATTATTATTTATAAAGTGAAAATTTATCATATAAATCTGGACGAAGTTTTTTTATAGAAACAGGTTTTAAATCTGAATTGGTAAAACAATGTTTAGTTGTAGCAGTTGCACATACTTTATTAGTGGTAGAATTAAAAATAGTATATTCTATTATAAAATGTATACCATTAAACTCTGCAATATTTGTTTCTATTTCAATTATATCATTAAATCTAGCGGGAAATTTATATTTACAATTAACTTCAAGAACAGGAATCATAAAACCTTGGTTCTCAATTTCAGAATAAGGTAATCCTATTTTTTCTAACATATAACATCTAGCTTCTTCTAAAAACCTAATATAATTTGAATGGTGGACAACTCTCATTCCATCTGTTTCATAATAATTTATTTTTCTAATATATTTCATTTTTAATCAATCCTTTCTTATGATTTATATCACAAGATTTTATAATTTACAATAAAAAAGTTATCCACAAAAATTACACAAATGTTACAAAAATGTTAATTTATGATTACAAGATTCGTTATATATTGTAATAAACTGGTTATAATTATATAATAATTAGGTATTAGATTACCAAAAAAGAGGAGGAAGATTAAATATGTCAGAAAGATTTGTTTTAAATGAAACATCATATTTTGGAAAAGGAGCAAGAGAAAATTTACCAGAGGAAATAAAAACAAGAGGTTTTAAAAAAGTATTAGTTGTAACAGATAAGTCTTTGTATGAGGTAGGGGTAACAAGTAAAGTAACAGAAGTATTAGATAATGCAGGAATAGAGTATAAGGTATATTCAGATGTAAAGCCAAACCCAACAATAAAAAATGTTACAGATGGTGTGGCATGTTGTAAGGAATATGGAGCTGATGTAATAGTTGCAGTAGGTGGAGGATCTAGTATAGATACTGCAAAAGGAATATCTATAGTTATGACAAATCCAGATAGAGCAGATATAGTTTCTTTGAATGGAGCTTCTAATACAAAAAATAAGGGATTACCAGTTATAGCATTACCAACAACATCAGGAACTGCAGCAGAAGTAACAATAAATTATGTAATAACAGATGAAGAAAGAGAAGTAAAAATGGTTTGTGTTGATCCACATGATATACCAATTATAGCAATTATTGATTCAGAATTAATGGCATCTATGCCAAAATCAATAGCTGCATCAACAGGAATGGATGCATTAACACATGCGATAGAAGGATATATTACAAAAGCTGCAAATGCAATGTCTGATATGTTCCATATGAAAGCAATTAAATTAATATTTGAATATTTACCAGCAGCAGTTAATGAAAAAGATGAAAAAGCTATAGAGATGATGGGACTTGCTCAATATATTGCGGGAATGGGATTTTCAAATGTTGGACTAGGAATAGTACATTCAATGGCTCATCAATTAGGTGCTGTA
>CALXJL010000116.1 GCA_944388615.1 uncultured Clostridia bacterium | reverse complement strand
TCGCTTGAAAGTTCGTCGGTAACTACGTCTCAGTGGACTTTCACCACAGAGCATTGATATGCCCGTCATACAAATATAGATTTGATATTTGAGTTTCAAATATCAAATCTTATTAGGAAAATATGTACTAAAGTTTTATTAACTAATAGTATCTTTATATGTTACCTCTTCTTGTTTAGCAGGACGAATTGAATAATCTTCTATTTCTACAATATAAGCAAAAAATTCCATTTCATTATTAATTTTTAAAGTTTCTATACTAGAATTTATATCAATTAAAGTTCCATCTTTTGGCACTAAAATTTCTGGATTAGTTTCCAACGGCTCTTTCTTTTGAAATAATGCTTGAATTTTGTTTACTTTTCCCTCTAGAACAAAAAGATTTTTATAATCTGAACTATGTGCTTCATAATAATAATCTATATTATCTATTTTTATAGGTAATCGTATTTTAGCATTATTACATACAAGCCATTTAATACTTGAATTTGTAGAAAAATCTTCTCCACAGCATTCCAATTGCCAACCCTCATATAATACAATACATTTATTCATTCTAATTCCTCCTTTATATTTTTATCACTAATATACAAAAAAAGACACTTCAATGTCAAGTGCCTATCTTTTAATATAATTCATAAAGTTTTATTGTCATTTTTCCAAAAGTATATATAAAATATAAGTTCAAATATTATATAATTATTATTTGAAGTTTTTTATTACCATATAGGATTTTCGGAAAAACTCTTAATGAAATCTAATCCAAAAGATAATATACAATACATAATATATCGTATTATAAGATTCATACATACAAATTCTATTACGACATAAATTACTGGAGCTACTATACTTGTTCCACCTTTGTTTCTTACATAACTTACTAATTCATCTCCTGAAAGATTACTATTTAAAATCATTGAATTTACTTTTCTCTTCACATTCCAAAGATATAATTTATTAGTAGTAAATAAATATATAAAAAACATTATAAAGAATATCGGTAATAAACCAACTATTATTGCAATACATTCCACAATAACTGTAATAGCTAAGAAAGCAAATCCCAATAAATATGATTTTCTATAAAAGAACCATACAGGTCCTATAAATTGACCTATAATTGCTGCACTCCAGTTGAGATTTGAATTCATAATTTTTTCCGCATCATTCCCTATATATTCTTTTATTAGTTTCTCCTGAATTTGTTCATCATTCATTCTTTATCTCCCCTTTTTTCAAAATAAAAAGACACTTATAATATCAAGTGCCTTTTACATATCATTTTCTCCTCTACCTTCTGGTAATGCATCTGGTAATTGTATAACTATTTTTATATGTGTAACATATCTAATTGCTCTAGCTAATTTACAATTTTTAATTCTTTCCCATAATGATGGTTTTACATTAACTAATGTTTCATTATAATAATTATTTTCTTGATATGAATTTATTTCATCCAATATATTTATTTCATTGTTTACTTCTTCTACCTTTTGTTTTTCAGGTTTTGGAATTTGTTTTAATGCCTCTCCCATCTCTATTCCAATATAACTTAAAGCTTTTGATCTATCTTCAATTCTTTCCATATCTATTTCAATATGTAAATTAGATTCAAGATTTCCGATTCTAGCATTAATTAATTTTAATGCATCTAAATAGTTTTGTGTTTTATTTGATTTTGCTCTTCCTATCATTCCCAAAGTATCTATAATTTCTTCTGGGAAACTATCTGAAATATCTTTTATGCGTTGTCTCCAATCTCCTTGTTTATTTTGAACTGCTTTAAGTGTATCTTTTAATACCCCTGCTAACTCTATATTTTTTTCTCTATTTCTTATTAAATTTTCTATTTGTTTTGTATTATCTTCAAATTGTTCTGTTGCAAATTCAACTAAATCATATGTTGCATTATAAACACTTGCTGGAAAATTACTCTTTTTTGGATATTCTTCTAAATATGATTTTATTGATTCAACTAAATCCTTAAAATATGGATCTTCATCTAATTGAACAATTTGCTTTTTACTTTTTGGATTTATCATTTTATGTACTTTATCTATATTTGATAATATTTTTTCTTCTGTGATTACCATTCTCACATTTACTATGCCAGATCTAGACATTGTAAAGCAAACCCCCTTATCCTACGTTAATTCATTTCTCGATAATACGATTATACATCTTTCTACAAAAAACTACAATAGCTTACGGCTATTTTTATTTGTCGTTTTTGTTACATAAATATTACAAAAGTATTACAGTAGCTAATATTTCATATTTAACTACTGTAATACCCTAAATTTGCATAATTATTGATCTTTTTTTATTTCCTCATGTCTTTTAATTTTCATTGTTGTTGTTTTTACGAATTCATCCTTTTTTATCTCCAACTTTTTAATTGCCTTATAAGATGTTAACTTTCTGTTTACAAGTTTTATCTGATTCCAAATAATTTTATAAATTTCTTCATCAGATAAATTTTTTCCATATTTTTCTTCTATTTCTTCTTTATTTGGAATTACTCTTGCTGTTATAATTAATTCTTTCTCCTTTTTAACTTCTTTACCATATACCATACATTCTTTTATTTCTGGTATATCTCCAAGCATTAATTCTATTTCTTCTGGATAAATATTTTTACCATTTTGTGTTACAATTACATTTTTACTTCTTCCTGTTATAAATAAATATCCTTCTTCATCTAAATATCCAACATCACCTGAATGGAACCATCCATCTGGATCAATAGCTTCTTTAGTTGCTTGTTCATCTTCATAATAACCAAGCATAACCGTTTTTCCTCTTATTAAAATTTCTCCTTCACCTTTTTCATTTGGATTATCTATTTTTATTTCATCACTTATTACACATTTTCCTGCTGATCCTACTTTTGGTTTAAAATCTGGAGTTAAAGCAGCTATTGGAGCTGTTTCTGTTAATCCATATCCTTGTAAGAATAATATTCCTATGTCTTCTACCCATTTTCCTATTTTTTTATCTATTGGAGCTGCAGCAGAAACTATTATTCTTAATCTTCCACCAAGATTTTGATATATTTCATCAAATACTTTTCTTTTTATATCTATTCCTATGGTTTTTAATGCATTTGTAACATGTATCATAGAATTTACAAGTTTATCCTTTTTGCTTTTAACTATATTTGCATTAATTTTTTTATATAAACTTTCCACCAATAAAGGTACTGTTAATAATGCTGTAGGTGATGTTTCTTTTAAATCTGATACTATATGTTTTAAACCTTGACATACACTAATTGAACACCCCATCGCTAATGGTAATATAAATCCTATTGTTGATTCATATGTGTGATGTAGTGGTAATATAGACATTAATCTGTCTTCAGTATATAATTTTACATATGCACTAACAGAATTTATATTTTCAGCTAAGTTTCTATTACAAATCATTACACCTTTTGATTGTGATGTTGTACCTGATGTAAATATTAATACTTTAAATTCTTCTGGATCTATTTTTATATCCATAAATGAATTATCGCCTTTTTCCACCATTTTATTTCCTGCATTAATTATATGTTCAATTCCCACATTTTTACCGTCTATGTCCGCTTCTGAATTCATTTGAATAAAATATTTTACATCTGATAATTTATCCGCTATTTTCTTTATAGCTTCTTTTTTCTTAGTTGAATATATAATAGCTGATGCTCTTGCTCTTTTTACTACATTTTCTATTTCATT
>CALXJL010000115.1 GCA_944388615.1 uncultured Clostridia bacterium | reverse complement strand
AATAAAAGACTTAGGAAAGAAATGTTTTGGAATTAATAAGATTGAAGATATAGAAATTATTGAAAAAATTATTAATTCATAAATATAGTAAAAGCAATGTTAATTTGACTGAATGTCAATAATTTCTCTTGATTACATTTCCTATTTTATCTACTTTATAAGTGAGTTTAAAAATTATGCTAACTGTAATAAATTGATAAATAGAAGAACATACTTGTCCTATTCCTGTACAAAAAGGTGTTTTTAAAAGTGACAATACCATTCTTAGAATAGAAGATAATATTTTGTTTGAAGTTGTTTTAAATGCTGACCATTCTAATTGTAAATAACAAGTTTTAATTCTATATATTGGATATATAATAAAATTAACAATTTCAAATCCAAAATAGATCATAGTAATTTTTAAATTTAAATCATAAAATCTATACAATAAAGCAAACATAATTAAACTTGATGAAAATAAAATTAATAATAATTTATATGCATTATTTCTATGTTGTTTATAATTGAAACTATTTTTACTTATATCTATTGTTGCTGCAGTCACTATCGCGTCTGCTGTATCCCATTGTGTATCAGTTATGAGTGCCACAAATGTAAGTGCTATTGCAAATTGTTCTCCATATTCTAAAGCATTGCTTAATACAAATAAAAATATTAAAAAAAATGCAATACCATTAAATAAGTCTACAGAATCATATTTAATACATTTTAATATATTTAATTGTAATTTAAATTTATCACTATTTTTTATATAAATATATAATGTAAATAATGCCAAAGGAATTAGAGTTGTGGCAATTATAATAATTTGATTTTTTGTTATTAAAGATGTACCAATTAATAATACAAAATTTAATAAATTAAAAATTAATGAGTACTTATTTGCTAATGTGTTCTTTTCTTCATAATACAATTTGTTTAATATCATTGCAAATTCTAAACAAATAAATAGTTGCAAAACAGAATATATAGTAAATATTTTATATGTACTAATATCCATATTCATAAAACTTATATAATTATCTATATTAATTAATATTATTAAAAAAATAATAGTTGATACAATACTTCCTATAATCATTCCTTACATTACAGCATTTTTATTATTATCTCTTTCTTTGCTTATATTAGCACCAGTAGAAAATATTGATTTTAGTATACAGTAAATAAATTGTATAGGATAAGTTAAAGTAAAAATATTAATTAAATTTTTATCAATTATTATACCTAATAAAAACCATGAAATTATTGGTATAAAAGATAATAAAGATAAATCTAAACTAATTCTTAATAATCTTTTCATTTTTAAATCCTTTAATATTCTAATAAAGTTCCATCAACATCAAAAAAACATATTTTTCCTTTAATTTTTAGAAAATTTTATCATACTTGTAAAAAGAATACCATACTCCATTAAAAATTTGTAAAATTAATGAAAAAAATAATAGAATATAGTATAATTAGATTCGTTAGTTAGTGTCAGATGAATTCAAGGAGAAAATACAGGGAAGTATTTACATATAAGAAACAATATGTTATAAAAATATATAATAAAGTATAAATAAGGAGAAACAAATGAGAGGTAAAAGAGAGAAAGAAAATCAAGAAGGAAATGAAGTATTAAAATTTATAAGAAATATTATTATTACAATAATTTTTGTAATATTTATAGCATTTATTATAAATATTGCACCAAATTATGTATTAGATACAACAGATAAAACGTCACTAGTAATAAACTATAATAATGTTACCAAAAGTCTTAAATCAGATGTGTATTTAGACGAAAATAAAAATATTTATGTTTCAATGGATGATATAGATAATTTTTTTGATGGGACAATATATTATGATGAACAATATGACCAAATTATTACAACTTCTTCAAATAAAATAGCAGTTTTACCAATAGATAATAATAAAATAGTTGTAAATGGTGAAAATAAAAATATTTCAGTGCCTGCAGAAGTAAAAAATGTAGATGGTGAAGACAAATATTATTTACCAATTTCTGAATTAGATGATATATATAATATAGGAATTAATTATATAGAAGAAACAAATGTAGTTACTATAGAATCATTAGATAGAGAATGTAGAGTTGCAAATACGACAAAAGACAGTAATATAAAATATCTACCAACACCATTATCTAGAACAATAGATAAAATAGAAAATGGTGGAACATTAACTTTAGTACCAGAAGAAGGTCAAGCACAAGAAGATGAATATCAAAAAGTTATGACAGATACAGGATTAATAGGTTATGTAAAAGAAGATATATTAACTAATGAAAAAATCACAAGAGAAAAAGAAGAAGAGAAAAAAAATGAAGAAAATATAAGTTTAGTATGGGAATATTTTTCTGAATTTGGAAGAGCACCAGATATGACAGGTAAAACATTAGAAGGAGTTAATGTTGTTTCACCAACATTTTTTGAATTGGAAAGATTAGGAAAAGGAGAATTGAAAGAAAATGTAGGTGTAACAGGGGAAGCATATATAAATTGGGCTAAAGAGAATAATTATGAGGTTTGGGCATTAGTAAGTAATAGTTCATTACAAGATACAACGAGTGAAATATTAAATGATTATAAATTGAGAGAAAAGCTTATAAATAATATATTAGACGTAGCACTAGAATACGATTTTGAAGGAATTAATCTAGATTTTGAGAATATGAAACAGGAAGATAGGGATCTATACTCTAGACTTGTTATAGAATTAGCGCCTAGGTTAAGAGAAAAAGGAATAATTTTATCTGTTGATGTAACAGCTCCTGATGGTTCTGCTAATTGGTCTTTATGTTATGATAGAAGAACATTAGGAAAAGTAGCTGATTATCTAGTATTTATGGCATATGATCAATATGGAGTATCATCAGAAACACCTGGCACAACAGCAGGATATGATTGGGTTGAAAGTAGTTTGATGAAATTCTTAGATGAAGATAGAGAAAATGTAGATCCAGATAAAATAATTCTAGCAGTTCCATTTTATACGCGATTATGGAGGGAAGAGAATGGAACAACTAAGAGTGGAGTTCTAAGTATTAAATATTTAGACGAAGTAGTTCCAGAATATGCAGAAAGAGTATGGGATGATGAGTTAAAACAATATTATTCAAAATATGAGGAAGATGGTATAACTTATGAACTTTGGATAGAGGATGAAAGATCTTTAACAGAAAAACTATCTCTAATTGAAAAATACGATTTAGCAGGTGCAGCATATTGGAGAAGAGGGATGGAAAATGAAGATATCTGGAGTACTATATCTGAAATAGTAATGAAATGAACTTTGAACTTTAGGGACGTCCCTAAAGTTCATCCACCATATCCCATTCTAGCAAGTTCATCACATCTATTATTAAATTCATTATCACTATGTCCTTTAACTTTTATGAAATTAACTTCATGAATTTTAGTAAGTTCATATAATTCTTGCCATAATTCTTTATTCTTTACAGGATCACCACTTGCTGTTTTCCAATTTTTCTTGATCCAATTATAGATCCATCCTTGTAGGAAAGCATTTACAACATATGAACTATCACTATAAATGTCGACTTTACATGGATGTTTTAATAATTTTAATGCCTCAATCACAGCTGTAAGTTCCATAATATTATTTGTTGTATTTTTTGATGATCCACTAATTTCTTTTTTTATATCTTTATACATTAAAATACTTCCCCAACCTCCAGGACCAGGATTTCCAGAACAAGCACCATCTG
>CALXJL010000114.1 GCA_944388615.1 uncultured Clostridia bacterium | reverse complement strand
TCTATTTTTATACATCTAGGGTGAAATATTCGTTTCTAAACTTTTAAGGTGATTTTATCATAAATTAAATACAAAAAATTAATAGTATAATGGATATATATTAATAAGTATGATATAATATGACTATTAAATAAGCAAACTAGTGTTGGTCAGTAACTAGTTTTTCATTAAAATAATTATTTTAGGAGGAATTGATTATGCATGATCATAATTATTTAATTACTTTTTTAAAAACACCTTTGGGATTTCTTACAAAAACAGGCTTTACGCAGGATATTAACTCAAAAGATATTTTGCTATTGCCAAGTAACACCTATGGAAAATATTCAACAATGTTAGGACGGATAAAGTATTTTTGCGATTATTATAATCTTGAGCAACAAGTTTTTGAAAAATTATATGAATATCTGTCTGAATGTGAAACAATTACATATCAATGTGATTTTGGGTTGTTATGGTGTGATACTTGTTGTTACAAAAACAACTGTAGCTTTTGGAATGCAGATCGAGCACAGTTAGATTTGCATAAGCTATATGGACTCTAAACTGACCAAAAAGCAATGTGGAATTTTTATACAGGTCTTCTACATTGCTTTTCTATTTTAAAATTATTTAATTAAGGGAGACAAAAAATGGATAATGAAGAATTAGAAAATGAAATAATAAAAATTAAAGAAAGAAATAAAAAAGTAGAATTAGATAAATGATAATATATTATTAAGTTCATTAGTTCCTGTTATTGGTTTTACATTATCAACATTATCTTTAAAGTTGGTAAGAAATGTTTGGGAAAATAAAATTAATAAAGAATAAAGCAAAACCCCTATCCTAAAATATTAGGATAGGGATTTTGCTTCGCAAATACTGAAATCAGAATTTCTATCCGGTCAAGGTTTCATATGCCTCTACATATTTACTGGATGTGATAGAAACCATAAGTAGTTAATTATCTTCATCAATTAAATTACTAACATATTTTGTTTTACCACTTAAAACATCATTGTAAAAATCTTGCTTCCAAGTAATGTAATCAATACTCTTTTGTAACATTTGTTGCTTTTTTAATAAATCTTGTTTTTTTATTGCAAGTATTTTTTGTCTTTGAGGTATTGTAGATTGACCTTTTAAACATAATTCTAGATATTCCCTCATTTCAGCGATACTCATTCCACAATCTTTTAAACAAGATAGTGAATTAATCCATGCAATATTCTTATCATTAAATATGCGATAATTATTTTTATCTCTTTCAACATTAGGGATAAGACCTTCATTGCAATAATATTTTAAAGTTTCGTAAGACATACCAACCTTTTGGCAAGTTTCTTTCATTGAATACATAATAATCACTCCTAAAATTAAAATGTACTAACCGATAGTCACTATCGACTTATAAAATTATAATGCAAAAAATAATAGTAGTCAAGGTAAAAAGATTACAATTATTATAACCAGAATAAGGTATCCAACTCTTGTAAACATAAAAACTTGCCATCAAAATTATTCATATTTATAATTTTTATATATAGGAGGTTTTTAAATTGAAAGAGTTAATTAATTATAGTATAATAAAATTAGCTGAAGAAACGAAAGAAGGATGGTATATTATGAATAAAAATAATAAAACCTTTAAAATCATTATATGTGGAAATACACAATCAGGAAAAAGTATCTTTATAAATGATTTATATAGAATTTTGCCACAGAAATATACAGCATTAATTAGAGCCTGTCCAGATGGAGAAGGAGTTTGGAGTAGTAATAAAAACAATGAACAAATTCAAAATGTGAGAAGGAAAGGAAAATTTAATACAGAGTTGGTAAAAAAGATTACTCAAGAGATAGATAATGAAAAGGCACCAATTGTTTTGATTGATACAGGAGGTATTCGATCAGAAGAAAATAAGGAAATATTTAAGCATGCAGATTCATTTATTGTTATATCAAAAGAGGAAACTGAAGAATGGATAAAATTTGCAGAAGAATCAGGAATAAAAAATTTAGCGGTGTTAAAGTCAGAAGTAAGAGGTAATAATGAAATCTACGAAGATAACGAAAATGGTATAAGAGGTATTGTAACAGGACTAAGTAGAGGAACTAGAAGTAGAGATAATGAAATTTTAAAGAAAATTGCAAAAAGAATTTGTGAGGTTGTGTCACAAAGAGAATTGGAAATGAAAGGTAAAGAATGTGCGGAGGAAAAAGAAACTTTAAATATGCATCAAACAGCAAAAGCTTTAAAAATGATAGATTTAAATGGTAATATCAAATGGGAAGAAGAAAAAGCGGATTTAATCTACTATTATTTAAAAGGATTTATGGAAGTAAGAAACACATTAAAAATTTTTGAATCAAGAGCAAATTGGATAACTGGAATGGTATGTGAAACAGCTAAAGAACAGAATATAAATAATATAAAGATCTATGATGCAGGATTAAATAAGTATTTAACAGTGAGAAATATACCAAAGGAAAAAATGGAATATGAAAAAATAGGAAGTAGTATACAAAAATATGATATATTGCAACAAGAATTACAAATGTACATAGCAGAAAATGAAGAGAATATATTAATTGATCTTGAGATTCCAGCCATGCATAGATTAAACTATGCAGACCTACAGAATATGAAGTTACCGCAAATAGATGAGAATAAAAAACTATATATAAGTGGAAGATTACCAATGTGGTTATTTGCTGGTATTACATTAAGTTATCAAAACAAAGAAAAAAGTGTACTACAACCAGGTAATGGATTTATTACATATAAAGCCAAAAATGAAAATGATTTGGGGAATAAAGAAGAAGAAATAGGAATTGATATTCAGGATTTCTTTTTACAAATAAAGGCACTACAAGAAAGAGAGGAATAATAGATATGAGTACAAATATAGATATAGAATTATATAAAGTGTTTTGTATGGTAGCAGAATGTGGAAGTTTTTCAAAAGCAGCAGAAAATTTGTATGTTTCTCAACCAGCAATTACACAATCTATAAGGAAATTAGAGCAACAATTAAATGGAACACTATTTTATAGAATTCCAAAAGGGATTGCTTTAACAGAAGAAGGAAAGAAATTTTATGAATATCTTAAACCTAATATTGATAGAATTAATAATGCAGAAAATAAATTTAGTCAATATACCAAATTAGAGGAAGGAAAAATAACAATAAGAACAGGAAGTAGTTTAGGAAAATTAATAATATATGATGCAGTAAAAGAATTTTTGGAATTATATCCTAATATAAAAATAGATATATCAGGAGGATTAACAAGAGAATCAATAGAAAAACTTTCAAGGGCAGAGGTAGATTTAGTAGCTGTAAATTTACCATATGAAATTAAATATTCTAATATTGATATAATAGAAGTAAAAGAAATTGAAGAATGCTTTTTTATATCGAAACAATATTATGAAATAATAAAAAATGACAATTTAATGGATTTAATAAAAACGGAATTAATTCTACCATATGAGATTTCAAGTACAGGAAAAAATTTTAAAAAATTTTGTATAGATAATGAAATAGAAATTAATCCTAAATTAGTAGTCTCTAGTACAACAGCAAGAACTTATTTTGTAAAACAAGGTTTAGGAATTGGGTTCGGAATAAAACAAAGCATACAAAAAGAGCTAGAGGAAGGTACACTTATTGAATTAGATATAAATAAAAAAATACCAAAAAGAAGTATAGGTGTTGCAAGTTTAAACAAAGAAATAGCAAGTAATGCTGTATTAAAACTGATTGAAATAATAAAAAAGTTAAGTAAATAAAATATAAGGCTAAACCTCTCATGATTAAATGAAAAATTTAATTGTGGGAGGTTTATTAATGTGTGCCAGGCATGGCATTAATCTTACTGGTGAAAGTCCAGTCACGGGTATT
>CALXJL010000113.1 GCA_944388615.1 uncultured Clostridia bacterium | reverse complement strand
GATGCTTTTTTAGCATTTTGTATAAAGTTATTATATTCATCTTCACTTTTTTTTTTTTTTTTATTATAATACTTAAATACATTCTTTTCAGACTTATAATAAACCCTTGATCTAAATGCAGAAATTATTACATATTCTGCGTCTTCATTTTCAGTAGTAAATCGAATAATAGGATGAGCTTTATAATATTTTTCACTAGAATAGTTTAATAAATCCTGAAACATCTCACCATTTTTCATATTATGCCCATATATCATTAAATTACAACTTGGTATTTCCCATTTATAATCCTTATCCAAAAATATTGAACCTTTTGCTGTTTTTTCATTTTTATAATTATGATTTAAATAATATTCATTATCTGTGCCTTGAAGTACGGGGTAATTAATACTTGTATTTTCTATCTCTATCCATCCTATAACATCTTTATTTTGCTCTTGCAATATACTCACTTGGAGCATTCTTTGTGTAACTTCTGTATTAATATTACTCTCATTTAATACTTCATTCGTCATTACATCTGGTTCTTCAATTTCAATTGTATTTAAGATATTTCTCTCTTCTTTAGACTCTTTTTTTATATTTATATAATATATTATATATGAAACAGATATTACAGTTAGTAATACTAAAAATAATTTTACTAATGTATTTCTATGTCTAATTACTTTTTCTCCTCATATATACATAACCTACTACAGAAAACACCAATGTAACTACTGCTATTTCCAAATAACTTTGAACTCCAGTCTTAGGTGTTTCATCTTTTTCTTCTTGAATAGTTAAAGCTTTTTCTGATATTTTCACATATATAGTAGTATCATTATTTACTGGATCATCAAAATTAAAAGTTTTTGTATATTGCTCATCAGTAAAATATCCATCTATTTGATAATTTTCTCCTATTGTAATATGTGATTTTAATATATCTTCTGTTATCATTTGTCCTTTATCTATTACTATTTTATTTGTTTGATTATTATAGATTAATGATATTACTAGTTTTTGAGTATCAGCATTAGCTGTTGCTTTATCTGGTATACTTGTTTCTGATATAACATTATCTTGCGCATCTGTTAATACAACCTTATTTCCAGCTAAAACAATTTTATTTGTTGTACTTGTACTATTTGTTACTGTAAATTCAGTTAGACTACCATTTTCGGCTACACGAACTACATTTTCATTTGTATCTGTTTTTAATACACCATTCATTAATAAACTTGGATTATTTGTAGCAGCTGCTCCTTTATCTATTTCAATACCATTATTAGCACCTGTACCATTATAACCTAAATGCAAATTTTTGACTTCTACATTTCCTCCATTAACAAGTACTCCACCATAGTTAAAATCCGTTATAGAAACATTATCTAATATTACAGTTGCACCATCATATGCTTGTACCCCATACTTAGGTCCTTTTACTAAATGAATATCCTTTAATGTTAATTTTGCAGCAGAAAACTGTGCTGTAAACATTGTCTGATTACCAGATGTTGATGTCCAGTTACTAGAACCAGTTATTGTATAACCATTACCATCTATTATAAGCTCTTTTGCAATTACAATTGGCTTACTCACTGTTATATTATTTTCTATTGATATCGTATCACCATAATCTGCACTTGATATTTCACTTATAAGTGATTCTTCATTTGTTACTGATCTTGTTGCAGCATTACTTGATTTTGGAATAAGCAACAAAGCTAATGATGTTAAAAATAATATTATTATAATTTTTATTGTTTTTTTCATAATTTTATCCTCCTATTTTTTGTATCATATTCTATTTTTTCCTTTATTATTTCTTTTATTTACATTTTTTTTAATTTTAAAAATTAATAATTTCCATTTTTGTAAATTATAGTAAATTTTATAAGTATAAAATATATTGACAAAATTCTATATGAATAGTAAATTAAAATAGTAAAGGTTGCACTTATAGTTCACTTTAATTAAAGTAGAAGGAGGGATAATATGACAAGTGAAACTCGTGACAACAAAATCCTAGTTTCTATGTCTCATACACGGGAAATAGAAATTACAGAAGAATTGCAAATTAATTTGAAAATACCAAAGAATTTAGGTAGCATACAAGTAGTAAAAGTATACTTTAATAGGCAAAATGAAGATCCTTGTATAATAAAAGAAATGAGTAAAACAAAAGAAGAAAATAATTTTATAGAATATGAAGTAATGGTCAGTTTTTTACCATTTCATAGATATGAAAATTATTTCTTCTTTTTTTCGTTCGTTTCTAATGGAAGGGAATTTTACATTAAGCTTAACAGAGATACAATGGAACCTTTCATAACAACAGGAGAATCACCATATTGGAGAATACTCGTTATTCAAAGTAACTTTACAGTACCTTATTGGTCGAAAAATGCAGTCTTTTATCAGGTTTTTTTAGACAGGTTTTTTAACAGCCAAAATAAAAAGCCTACTATAATTGATGGAAGAAATTACCGCAATTGGGGTGAAATGCCCAATTGGCAAAAAAACAATAATGGTCAGTTCCATAATAATGATTTTTTTGACGGAAATATTAAAGGCATTGAAGAAAAACTAAATTATTTAAAAGATTTAGGAGTAGATGTTATATATATATCGCCAATAAATTATAGTACATATCGGTATGAACGGTATGCAGTAACTGATCATATGCAAATTGATCCAGATGCTGGTGATTTTGCTGATTTAGATAGTTTGCATAAAAAAGCAAACAAAATGGGAATGCATATAGTTTTAGATATTGCTTTTAATCACTGTAATAGTGATAATCCCATTTTTAAAAATGCTTTAAATAATCCTTATTCAAAATATAGAAATTGGTTTTATATTTATGAGAATGGTACTTATGAGTATTGGTATGGAATATTTAAAGATATGCCAATATTTAACCAATCTTGTTATGAATACCAACAATATGTTTATGGAGAAAATGGAGTAATTGATAAATATGCAAACTATGTAGACGGATTTAGATTAGATCTGGCAGAAGAACTACAACCATTTTTCTTAAAAGGAATAAGGGATCGTGCAAGAACAAACGGTAAGCTTCTATTAATTTTAGGTGAATGTTGGAATAAAGCACCATGCCAAATTCTTGGTAATGGTCTAGATTGCATAACAAATTATCCATATGCGAATGCTGTTTTAAAATATATTGCTTTTGGCGAAGCAGTATATCTTAAGTGGCAAGTTTTTGATATAATCGAGAGCTATCCACAAAACACATTGGATACTATGTTAAATGCACTAGATACTCATGATACCATGAGGGCTTTAACAATTCTCAGCATGAAACGTGTTCGTAATGGATTAAACAATATTTGGGATATAGATAAAGATCCCTCAGAATGGCATATTCAAACAGAACACGGCAGAGATTTTTTAACTGAAGAGTTTAGGAAGTTTGAATTCCAAAATGATAAGCTTTCTAATGAAGAATATGCTTTTGCAGTTAAAAAATTAAAAATTGCTTTCATGCTTCTTGGAACATTACCAGGTAATTTATGCGTTTTTTATGGAACTGAAAAAGGCTTACATGGTTTTAAAGATCCATTTAACAGAAAATGTATGGACTGGGAAAATGGTGATAAAAACCTTGAAGAATTTTTTAGAAACTATCTACATTTTTGGAAAACTTTCAAAGGTTCTAAAATTGATATAAAATTTTTATATCTTGATAGTGAGTTTGTTATGATAGAAGTAAAAAATTCTTATAATTCAATGCTTACAGTATTAAATAGGAAAGAATATGATATAAAAATAGAAATTCCTAAAAAATATATTGAAACAACAAATAAAAGAATTTTTACTGAAAATGCAGACGTAGGAATCCTACATGAACTTGGTGGCATATCGATAATAATTTGGTAAAAAGATTT
>CALXJL010000112.1 GCA_944388615.1 uncultured Clostridia bacterium | reverse complement strand
AGTCCAATATCTCCAGAAAAATGTAAACCTTATATTAATAATTGTGAAGAAACAATTAAAGAAATAGCATACAGTAAAGCACATGAACTATATGGAGATCCATTACCAAGTTTAGTACAAGAAAGATTGGATAAAGAATTAAATTCTATTATAAAAAATGGATTTTCTGTTATGTATATAATTGCACAAAAACTTGTGTGGAAGTCAAATGAAGATGGATATATAGTTGGTTCAAGAGGATCTGTAGGGTCATCTTTTGTTGCAAATATGACTGGAATTACAGAGGTTAATTCACTTCCACCACATTATAGATGTCCAAGTTGTAAATATTCAGATTTTACAGATTATGGATATTCATGTGGATTTGACTTGCCTGATAAAGATTGCCCTAAATGTGGACACAAACTAGTAAAAGATGGTATAGATATACCTTTTGAAACTTTCCTTGGATTTAATGGGGATAAAGAGCCTGATATAGACTTAAACTTTTCAGGTGAGTATCAAGCAAAAGCACATAGATATACAGAGGTTATTTTTGGAAAAGGAACTACATTTAAAGCAGGAACAGTAGGTACAATAGCTGAAAAAACCGCATATGGATATGTTAAAAAATATTATGAGGAAAGAAATATTCCTGTAAATAATGCAGAGATACTAAGAGTATCACAAGGATGTACAGGAATAAAAAGAACAACCGGACAACATCCAGGAGGAATAATTGTAGTACCTAAAGGTAGAGAAATATATGAATTTACACCTGTACAGCATCCAGCAGATGATCCAAATTCAGATATTATTACAACACATTTTGATTATCACTCTATAGATCAGAATCTACTAAAATTAGATATACTGGGGCATGATGATCCTACAGTTATTAGAATGCTTTATGATATAACAGGTATTGACCCAACAAAAGTGCCTTTAGATGATAAGGAAACAATGTCTATTTTTAGTTCAACAGAGGCCTTAGGAGTAACACCTGAGCAAATTAATAGTAAGGTGGGAAGTTATGGAATACCAGAATTTGGAACAAAGTTTGTTAGAGGAATGTTGGTGGATACAAGACCAACAACATTTGATGAATTAATCCGTATATCTGGATTATCGCATGGAACTGATGTATGGCTAGGTAATGCACAAACTTTGATTGAAGATGGAATAGTAACATTAAATGAAGCTATTTGCTGTAGAGATGATATAATGATATATTTAATTAAAAAAGGTGTACCACCAAATCCTGCATTTAAGATAATGGAGACAGTTCGTAAAGGTAAGGCTTTAAAAGACCCAGAAAAATGGGCAGAGTATGTGGAATTAATGAAAGAACATGATGTACCAGAATGGTATATAAAATCATGTGAGAAAATTAAGTACATGTTCCCAAAAGCACATGCTGCAGCATATGTAACAAATGCATTTAGAATAGCGTGGTTTAAAGTACATCAGCCAAAAGCTTATTATACAGCTTATTTTTCAATAAGAGCTGATGAATTTGATAGTGATATAATGTGTCATGGAGAAGAAAGAGTAAAAAATAAGATGAAAGAAATAGAATTACAAGGAAATTCAGCAACAACAAAAGATAAGAATGTATACGCAATACTAGAACTTGTAATGGAAATGTACGAAAGAGGAATAAAATTTTTACCAATAGACCTATATAAATCACATTCAACCAAATTTATAATGGAAGAAGAAGGGATAAGACCACCACTAAATAGTATACCAGGACTAGGAACAATTGCAGCACAAGGAATAGAAGAAGCAAGAAAAGATGGAAAATTCATGTCAATTGATGACATGCAAATACGCTCAAAAGTAGGAAAATCAGTAGTAGAAATGCTAACAAATGCAGGATGTTTAAAAGGAATGAGCCAAAGCAATCAAATAAGCTTATTTGGTTAAAATACTTATTTAAAGTCTGTCCCCAACTGGATATTTTGGACATTTTGGGACAGTCCCTAAATGGACATTTTGTCCACTTGGGGACAGACATTTATTTTAGGAGTTGGAGTATGAAGAAAAAATTAATAAATATTGTTATAGTTTTAGGAGTTTTATTACGTTTGGTTTATGTTTGTTATACTGATTATAATGAA
Source organism: uncultured Clostridia bacterium (assembly GCA_944388615.1). Lineage (GTDB taxonomy): Bacteria > Bacillota > Clostridia > TANB77 > CAG-508 > CALXJL01. Next base: position 1,878 of record CALXJL010000112.1, on the reverse strand, counting down.
AGACAACATGATATAGAACCAGAAGTTGGTCATATTGCTTATATTGAGCATATATATAATAATTGGACATTACCGGAACATAATAAATGGCAGTTTTATCATCCACCACTTCATCATATTATTTCTGCGGTATGGATGAAGGCTGTAAGTTTCTCTTTTTTTGATGATGTAGGACTTTTGCAGTCTTTAAAAGTTTTGCCATTTATTTATTCTGTGTTGATTTTACTTATTTCGAAAAAAATTATGGAAGAAATTAATTTAAAAGATAAGTATATTTTATTAGTAATGCTTATAATGGCATTTCATCCATCATTTATATTTACATCTGCATGGATTAATAATGATCCATTGACCTATATGTTGACATTTGCAATAATATTATTTTTGTTTAAATGGATTAAAAATATAGATAAATTTTTTGAAGAAACAGAAAATAATGCAGATAGAAAAATAGTACTGAAAAATACAATAATACTTGCAATACTAATGGGATGCTGTGTAATGACTAAGTTAAATGGAGCATTAATAGCAATTCCTGTAGCAATTATGTTTATAGCGATATTTGTAAAATATATTAAAAATAGGAATATAAAAAAATATGTAGTACTTTTGGCAATATTCGGAATTATCTCACTTACATTAGGATTATGGTATCCTATTAGAAATTATATAAAATTTGGACAAGAATTAACTTATGTACCAACACCAGGAGATTTGATATATACTGGGAAATATTCAATAGGAGAAAGATTATTTAGTATTTCTAAAACAGAACTTTTTGATGAACTATTTTGTAATGTGCTAAAAGATCATAATATAATAAGTTTTGTGATAAAAAGTTCTTTATTCGGAGAATATAATTATTTTAACCATTTTATTGCTCAGATGCTAAAACTGATTAATATAATACTAATAATTATAGTAATTGTTGCTTTAATAAGGTGTATGATTATTAAAGGTAGTAAAGAATTAAATATATTTAAACTCATATTGATACTAATACATTTAGTAAATATTTTTAGTTTTATATGGTTTAATATACAAAAACCATATGCTTGTACAATGGATTTTAGATATATTGCAATAACTGTTTTTACAGGGGCATTATTAATTGCAATTGATTTACAAGATTCAGAAGGCAAAAAATATCATGAGATATATCAAACTATTGTATATATATCTGTAGTGATATTTAGCATATTATCTGGAATCATGTTTTTAATAAAATAGATGTATAGTAAAAAATTTAAAAAAAGATGTTATATAAAGGGGATATTTATGGAGAAAGAGGAAATTCAATATTATATTAATATGGTAAGAAGTAATCCAAATATAATAGAATATGTGCCAGAAGAAGTGTTAATTGAGCATCCAGAGATATGTATGGATGCAGTAAAGCAAAGTGCATTGGCACTACGATATGTACCAAAAAAAATAAGAAAAGCCAATCCAGAGATGTGTATAGAGGCAATAAAGCAAAATATAACTTTATTAGCATATGTGCCTAATGAAGTAAAAAGGGCTCATCCGGAGATGTGTATAGAGGCAATAAAGCAAAATATAACTTTATTAGCATATGTGCCTAATGAAGTAAAAATAGCTTATCCGGAGATGTGCATAGAGGCAGTAAAGCAAAATCCAAAGCTAATAGAATATGTACCTAATGAAGTAAAAATAGCTCATCCGGAGATGTGTATGGAGGCAGTAAAGCAAGATGCAAGCATATTATGGTTTGTACCAGAAGAAGTAAAACAAGCCAATCCAGAGATGTGTATAGAGGCAGTAAAGCAAGATGGAAGTTTATTGAAATATGTACCAGAAGAAGTAAAACAAGCCAATCCAGAGATGTGTATAGAGGCAGTAAAGCAATATGGATGG
>CALXJL010000111.1 GCA_944388615.1 uncultured Clostridia bacterium | reverse complement strand
TCGATAACTTTGATATCGTGAATTACGAATTCATTATCGAATGTTACAGAAGCAACAGCTTTCATTCTGTTTTCTGAATTTACCTTTCTTAAACGTACATCTGTGATATTCATTTAGTGCACCGCCTTCCAATGTTAAAAAATATTTGTACATGTTATCTTTTGTACATACTTATTATGCACAAGTTTTTTATGTACAATTATATTATTCGTCATAAATTTAATTTTTCCTTCTTTATTTTACAAATTTTATAATATTATCAAATTTTTATTTTTTACATATAATAAAATAATATGAAAAAACTCTATCAAATAAAAAGTTTAACTCAATCTATTGAAAAAAGCTATTTTAGCATATATAATAGATATGTTATTTTATAATTTTAAAATCAACTTCTAAGTGAAAGGAATGTTATTTATTATGACAAAAATATATGAATTGCAACAATATAAACATATACATATGCTTGGTATCGGCGGAGTTAGCATGAGTGGTATCGCGGAACTTTTGAAACATTGGGGATTCTCAGTTACTGGCTCAGATAGAACTAGTTCTCCTGTTACAGATAAATTAATATCAAATGGAATACCTGTTACAATTGGTAATGATGATTCAAATCTTATTAATTCAAATTTAGTTGTTTATACTGCTGCTATAAAACAAGATGATGTATTATTACTAAGAGCTAAAGCTCTTGGAATTCCAACTATTGAAAGAGCTTCTTTTTTAGGCACAATCACAAAAGCTTTTGAAGATACAATTTGTATTTCTGGAACTCATGGGAAAACAACAACAACTTCAATGGTTTCAATGTGTTTCTTAGAAACTGCAAAAGATCCTTCTATTCAAGTAGGTGCTTATTTAAAAGCTATTGATGGAAATTATAGAGTTGGTAATAGTGAATATTTTATTATCGAAGCTTGTGAATATGTTGAAAGTTTTTTAAAATTTTTTCCAAAATCTGAAATTATTTTAAATATAGATAATGATCATTTAGATTATTTTAAAAATTTAGAAAACATAAAAACATCTTTTGCAAAGTATGTTGCACTTTTACCTGAAGACGGCCTTTTAGTATTAAATGGTGATGATATAAATTGTAAAGGATTAAATAAATTCACTTCTGCAAAATGCTTAACATATGGAATAGAAAATGAGAGTAATAATTTTATTGCTAGAAATATTAGTTTTAATAAAAATGGTTTTCCTACTTTTGATGTTTATTTTAATAATAATTTTTATAAGACTATTAATTTATCTATACCTGGATCACACAATATTATGAATGCTTTAGCATGTATTGCTCTATGTCATCATTATGAAATACCAAAAGATGATATAAAATCTGCTTTAGCTAAATATACAGGAGCTAGTAGAAGATTCGAATTTAAGGGTGAATTTAATGGAGTTTCTGTTTATGATGATTATGCACATCATCCAACTGAAATAGTATCTATTGTTAATGCTTTAAAAAATAAAGATTTCAATAAATCTTGGGTTATATTTCAACCACATACATATAGCAGAACTTATAATTTATTAAATGATTTTGCAGAAGCTTTATCTAATTTTGATAATATTATTGTTACAGATATATATTCAGCAAGAGAAAATAATATATATAATATCTCTTCACAAGATTTAGTAAGTAAATTAATAAGTTTAAATCCTAATACAAAATATATGTCTGATTTTGAGCATATTGCAAGTTATATTAAATCAAATGCAAAACCTTCAGATATTGTTATTACATTAGGTGCAGGAACAATTACTAATCTATCTTCTATGTTAGTAGAGTAAAATAAAAAAGTAGGAAAATTCCTACTTTTTTTATTTTACTCTACATAGCTTTCTTGTGATAGGATTGGATATTTAAATTCCTTTCCAGATTGAGACAAGTGTCCACTAGTAGTATGGTTAACATCGAAATCCGTTTTACCTTTTAGAAAATATTTATATCTAATATCATCTGTTAATCTTCCATTTTCCTCAATAATCGGATCATCCCATGTAGTATCTATTCCATACCATTTATCATTTATATTTATATAATTCCAAGCATGAAGTTCTGTTTGACCATTTGAATTTGTAGCAGATCCAGAAACTAATATATTTGTTATATTTAAATCATCTACTATATATTTAAATGCTTTAGCATATCCCTCACAAACACAAGTAGTTTCTATAAGCGCACCATATATATTATGTGTATTTTCTCTTGATGTTGTTTGATCATAAGTTATATTATCAACTAGCCAATCGTGTACTATTCTTAATTGTTCATATGTGCTTTTTCCCTCACATTGCTGTAATATTGATGCTTTTATTTGCTCTATTCTTGAAGTGGCTATATTTAAAGCATCTGCATTTCCTATTGTTGATATAAAATAATTACTATTATTTCCTTTACCTAATGTGACTCTGTGAACTGTTGTATCTCCTATTGTTGTAGATTCTGTTTGTAATACCAATTTACTTACATCTATATAATATACATCTATATTATCATAAAAAAATGCATCCAATGCAGATTGAAATGATGTATTTAGTATTTCCTGTCCAGTTGTTTGATTTAATAACTCAGAAAATTGGGTATCAAAATCTATATCATAAGTTCCTGTTTTTAATTGTTCTTTATTTCTATACAACCCTGAATATATTATTTTTCCATATTCATCTAATTGATTATAATAATATTTATTTTGTATTTCTTGACCATCTATTGTTGCAACTATCTGTTTTGCCTCTTCTATTTGTGGTTGTTCTTCACTACTCAAATCCACAACAATTGGCTCTTTAATTTTATTTATTAACTGCTTTGCCTCTTCAATATATTCATCTGTAGTTCCAATTTTTTCTTTATTAAATATATTCATACATATAATAGATAAAATTATAGCAACTATAAGTCCTAAAAAAATTTCAAATTTCTTCATCTTTCGCTACCTTTATATTTTATTTAGATTTTACATCTTACAATGTATGGAATCTATTCCTTATTATATCTATTATATTTTACTTTATTTTATACTTTTTTTCAAGTATCAATTTTTTCTATTCTACAGTTTTCATTTGTTTTAACATCATATCAGCAAATACTGCATACCCTTCAGTAGGATTATTTACAAGCACATGTGTTACTGCTCCAATTAATTTTCCATTTTGAATAATAGGTGATCCACTCATTCCTTGTATAATTCCTCCTGTTTTTTCTAAAAGAGTAGAATCTGTTATTTTTATAAGCATACTTTTATTATCATGATTATTTGCAGTATATATTTTTTCTATTTCTATCTCATATTTACCTTTTTTTCCAGTCTCAAGTTCGCAAATTATATATGCTTTTCCCTCTTTTATTTCATTTCTATTTGCCACATCTATTGCATCACTATCTTTTATTCCCAAATAATTTTTACCAGAAACTTCTCCAAAAATTCCTAAAGAAGTATTTTTTTCGACATTCCCTATCTTATTACCTCCTTCTATTGTTCCTCTTATTTCTCCTGGTTCCCCCTCTTCTCCTTTAGAGATCGATAATACATTTGTTGTTATTAATTCTCCATTTGAAATTGTTACTAAATCACCTGTATCTACATCTGTTATTCCATGACCCAATGCAGCAATTTTCCCTGTTTCTATATCATAAAATGATGCTGTTCCAACTCCTGCTGCTGCATCTCTAACCCATAATCCTATTTTATATTCATTATCACTCGTTTTTGTTGGGAAAAGTTCACATTTTTTTGTTTCATCATTTCTTAAATATGTTATTTCAATTCTTTCTCCATTACTAGAATTTACACATTCTACTAAATCTGTTGTTGTAGAAATATTTTCTTCATTAATTTTTATAATCATATCCCCTTCTTCGATTCCAGATTCTTCATATGGTTTATATTTTTTATTATCAATTCCCTTTATTTCTGACATTCCAACTACTAAAACGCCTTTCGTATATAATTTTAAGCCTAATAAATTTCCTAATGGAACTACCCTTGTTTGTGGAATAACACTTACATTAACAGTTTTCAATTTAATTTTATCAAACAAATTTACACTTAAATCCATTTC
>CALXJL010000110.1 GCA_944388615.1 uncultured Clostridia bacterium | reverse complement strand
ACTATTAGAATATGGTGAAGAAAAATTTGCAAGTAAGATAGCAAAAAAAATATGCATAGAAAGAAAAAAACATCCAATTGAAACAACATTTCAATTAGTAAAAATAATAGAAGATTCTATTCCAAGATCTAAAAAAAATGATGGACATCCAGCAAAAAGAACTTTTCAAGCAATAAGAATAGAAGTAAATAATGAAATTGAACCATTATATAAAACGGTTCTTGAATCTATAGATTGTTTAAAGAATAAAGGAAGATTATGCATAATAACATTTCATTCGTTAGAGGATAGGGCAGTAAAAAGAGCATTTATAGAAGCACAAGGAAAATGTAAATGTCCTCCGGATTTACCATATTGTGTATGTGGATTTAAATCACAAGGAAGAATTATAACGAAAAAGCCAATAATACCAACTGATAATGAAATGGAAGAAAATAGTAGAGCTAAAAGTGCAAAATTACGAATATTTGAAAAAATCGATTAAAATACTAAAGTGAAAAGAGAGGTGATGAACTAATATGTCAAGTAATTCATATGGATACCAGTATGAAACTAGTCCTAGAAAGTTACAACCTGAATATGATAGAAAACCTAAGAAAAAGAAAAAGGTAACTAATAATAAAAAAACGAAACAAGTCACAACAAAACAAAATAATGTAGAGGTTAAACCAAAAAGTGGAATGCAGACTAAGGAAAAAGCAAAATTGATTATATATATATTATTAGGATTTGTAGTACTACTTGCAATTGGTTATCAAAATTCTCTTATTACAGAAAGTTTTAATGCTAAAGAACAGTTAAAAAAAGATTTGAGTTCAATCCAAAAAGAGAACGAACAACTTAAAGTAAATATTGAAAATGGTTTAAATCTAAATAATATAGAGCAATCAGCAAAAGAATTATTAGGAATGCAAAAATTAGATAATAGCCAAAAAATATATGTTAATCTTCCAAAAAAAGATTATGTGGAATCACCAAAAGAAGATGTTAAAGAAGATGAAGATTATTCTGTTTGGGATAAGATTTCGAATGGAATAAAAGAATTATTAAATAAATAATACTGTATAAAATAGAACATTATTTTATACGGTATTTTTTTTTATTCTTTTAATATTATTAAATAAGGAGTTTATAATGATGAAATTATAGATTGGAGTTGATAAACAAGTGAATAAAAAACAATTAATCTCTAAAATAAAGAAACAGGAATTTAAAATGGATTCAGATAGGGAAATGAAAAAACATAAAAAGAGAAGACCTTTAAAAATAAAGAAAAACACAAAAAATAGGATACAAAAAACATTTGGAGATTTAACTAGAAGAAAAAGAATGAGAAATTTTATTATTGTAACAGTGTGCATATTAACATGTTTAATTGTAAGAATAGGATGGTTACAATTTGTAAATGGAGAGGAACTAAAAACACAGGCATATGTTCAACAAACGTTGGACAGATCAGTTAATCCCAAAAGAGGTACTATATATGATAGTGTTGGAAATGTACTTGCTATGAGTGCTACAGTATATACAGTTACAGTTAATCCAGTAAATATAGAAGAAAAAAATAAAGAAAAAGTTGCAGATGCATTATCTAAAATGTTTGATCTAGATTATGAGAAAACATTAAAAAAAGTTACAAAAAGAAGTTCTATTGAAACAATAGTAAAAAAAATAGAGAAAGAAAAAGCAGATGAATTATCAAAATGGATGCAAGATAATGGAATATCATCAGGAATCAATATAGATGAAGATACAAAAAGGTATTATCCAAATAATAATTTAGCATCACAAATAATAGGGTTTTGTGGAAGTGATAATCAGGGATTAGATGGAATAGAATCTGTATATGATGATGTATTAAAAGGAGTTAATGGTAAAATAGTTAAATTAACAGATGCAAAAGGAGGAAATATAGAAGATACAAGTGAAGAATATGTATCTGCTATAGATGGAAATGATTTAGTATTAACAATTGATACAACAATACAAGGAATAGCAGAAAAGTATTTAAAAGAGGCATGTATTGATAATGAGTGTACCGATGGAGGAAATATAGTAATTATGAATCCTCAAAATGGAGATATTTTAGCAATAGCTGGATATCCAAATTATGATTTAAATAATCCATTTAATGCTTATACAGATGAATTGGCTCAAGTATGGGATAGCTTATCACAAGAAGAAAGAAATAATAATTTGCAACAGGTTTGGAGAAATAAAGCTGTTACAGATGCATATGAGCCTGGATCTACGTTTAAATTAATTACTTCATCAGCTGCATTAGAAGAAGGAATTACAACAATAGATAAAGAGGGAGAATTTACCTGTACTGGAAGCATTGAAATAGCAGGAGTGAGAATTAAGTGTTGGAGACATTATAGACCACATGGTTCAGAAAGTTTAAGAGAGGCTTTAAAAAATTCATGTAATCCTGTATTTATTAGTTTAGGGCAAAAATTAGGAGTGGAAAAATATTATTCTTATTTAAGGAAATTTGGACTTTTACAAAAAACTGGAATTGATTTACCTGGTGAAGGTAATAGTATTTTTTTAGATGAAAAAAAAGTAGGTCCTGTAGAGTTGGCAACTATTTCATTTGGGCAAAGGTTTGAAATTACTCCAATTCAAATGATTACAGCTGTCTCTACAATTGCAAATGGTGGAACATATATACAACCAAGAGTAGTAAAGCAAATAATTAATTCTGAAACAGGGGAAAAAACTGATGTTGAAATAAAAAAAGGTGAAAGAGTAATATCAGAAGAAACAGCAAAAAATGTGCTTAGTATGATGGAAACTGTTGTGGCAGAAGGGACACGGGAAAAATGCACAGGTGAAAGGTTATAGTATAGGTGGAAAAACAGGAACATCTGAGGATGGAGTAAATACAGGAAAATATGTAACATCTTTTATAGGAACTGCTCCTATATCAAATCCAGAGGTAGTTATTCTAATTACTTTATATAATCCAACAGGAGAGGGGGGACACCAAGGAGGTGTGTGGTTCATTTAGTCACTATATATTAAGCAAAATTCAAAAAGTTTTAAAGTTTATTGAATCAATTCAATAAAACAATAAAAATTTATTGAATTAATTCAATAAAAATGTTGTAATAAAAGAATACTTTTATTTAGTGGTGATGATCCAAGCTTATTTTTTGATGAAAGTGATAAATTATCGGATATATTAGAAGTGTATTTTGACGAGATATTAGAGGAAAATATATCAAAACTTTCATCGAAAGTATACATTTTTATTGACGAAGTACATTTTATAAAAAATTGGCAAAACTATTTAAAAACAAATTTTGATAGAAAGTATAATATTAAATTTATTATAACGGGTTCGTCATCTATACATTTATTTAAAGATGCAAACGAGTCTTTGTTGGGAAGAATTGAGAATATATATGTATTACCACTAACATTTAATCAATTTATGAATTTTTATATGACATATATTTCTAACACTGAAGATATAGAAATACCTGAGTTTAATTTAGATAATGTAGATTATAGCATGAAAAAATTAGAAGAAATATATTATAATAAGGACTTAAAACTAAAAATTCAAAAAATTCTTAAAAGATATATGATTGTAGGCGGATATCCTGAATATTTTGAAGTCAAAGATATTGAAGTTTGGCAAAAACAATTATCAGAAGATATTATAACTAGAGGAATATATAAAGATATTTTAACAATGTATAATATAAAATCACCAGAAATATTAGAAAAATTATTATACTATATTGCTGCAAATAATTCACAGACTTTTGCATATTCAGGAATAGCATGTACGTTCGGAATTGATACAGTAACTATAATGACATATTTAGGGTATCTTAAACAAGCATTTTTAATTAATATACTAGAGAATTATTCAAATAATATCTCAAAAGTAATCCGTACTAATAAAAAGTTAAGTATTCTAGATAATGGAATTCAAAATAGTTTGCTTAAACAAAAAAATATAGATAGCGATTTAGCTGGACATATCGTGGAATCAATGGTGGATTTTGATTTTAAATTATTATGTGAAAAAGAAAATTATAAACAGTTTTATTATAGAAATTCGGACAAGGAAGAGATAGATTTAATTATAGATAGAAATATAGACATTGTTCCTATTAAAAAGTTCAATATATTTCATCAAAGTCAAGGAATAATTTTTTGTTTTATTAATAAACTTAATCAAGGAAGGTAAGCTA
>CALXJL010000109.1 GCA_944388615.1 uncultured Clostridia bacterium | reverse complement strand
CAGATTGCCGGAATTTTGATGCAAGACTAAATTCCAGTTTTAAAATAAATCTGGAATTTACTTTTGCAATTAAATAAAAGAGGAATATTTGGCTAAATTGCTTAAAAAAAAAAAAAAAAACTAGTATAATCGAAAAGCATGGAAATTGTAAACTATAATAATAAAATAGATATACTAATAGATGCAAGGAGGGATTTAGAATGGCACAACCAAAAAGAAGATGGTCAAAAGCAAGAACAGGTTTAAGAAGATCAACATGGAAATTAGAAAAACAAAATTTAGTAGAATGCCCACATTGCCATGAAATGATGTTACAACACAGAGTGTGTGCAAATTGTGGATATTATAATGGAAAAGAAGTAATTTCTAAAAAAGAAGCTTAATTTTAGTAATAGAAAAAAACAGCATATAGAAGATTATTATTACAATAATTTTTTATATGCTGTTTTTTTGCTTTTTTAATTTTCCTGTTGACTACAAAATTCAACAATGATATACTTTATGTGATAAAAAAAGCAAAAGAGGAGAGAGGAAAATGGATAAAGAAATTTTTCGGTGTAAAGAACAAAATGAAGAAATTTGTAATAATTAGTCTGATATTAACAATAATTACATATATATGTATGGGATGTATAACCCAAAATGAAGTTTATGCAGTATCAAGAGAGAATTTGTCAAGTAAATTAGATTCATATCCAGGGTATACAGAACTAATAAATAATCTAAAAGCAAAATACCCAAACTGGAATTTTACAATATTATATACAGGTTTGGATTGGAGCCAAGTTATAAAAAATGAGACAAGTGCTTGGCATGGAAGAAATTTAATTTCAAGTAGTAAATCAGGAGAATGGATTTGCTCTACATGTGGGGGAAAATCATATGACAATGGAAGCTGGAGATGTGCATCAGAAGCAGCAGTTTCATATTATATGGATCCACGTAATGGTTTAAATGAAGATTATATATTTCAATTTGAAGCATTATCATATAATGGTAATGTTCAAAATATTGATGGTGTTAAAAAAATAATAGCAGATGTAGGATTTATGCAAGGTAATCAAATTACATATAAAAAGACTGATGGAAGTACAGGGACAATAAATAAATCATATGCACAAGTAATAATGGAAGCAGCACAAGAAGCAGGAATAAGCCCATATCATCTAGCTGCAAGAATAAGACAAGAACAAGGAACAGGAAGTACTGCAAGTGCTACAGGTAGAGGGGACTATTCAGGATATGTAGGATATTATAATTTATTAAATATAAGAGCAACAGGTAGTACATCTGCACAAATAATTGCTAATGCATTATCATATGCAAAAAATAACGGATTGGATACACCTGAAAAATCTATAAAAGAAGGTGCGAAATTTTTAGCTCAAAGTTATATTGGAAGAGGACAAGATACATTATATTTACAAAAATTTGATGTAGATTCTTCAGATGGATCATTATATTCACATCAATATATGCAAAATGTATCTGCAGCAATGAGTGAAGGTACTACAGTAAAATCATCATATGCAAGTATGGGACTAATGACTAGTCCAATAAATTTTATAATACCTGTTTATGAAAATATGCCTTCTGAAAAATGTAGTATGCCTGGAACAGAAACAGTTGTAACACAAAATGTAGTTATAAAGGGAACAAAAGTAAATATAAGAGATGGAAAAGGAACAGGTGCTAATATAATAGCGAATTTAAATAATGGCGATAATCTATTAAGGATAGAACTTGCAACAAGCACAATAAATGGATATTATTGGGATAAAGTAGTATTATCAGATGGAAGACAAGGATATGTTGCGAGAAATTATTTAACTCAAGTGGCGGATATAAAAACTTGTGATGAAAGAGTAATTGCAAATACAGGAGTAAATTTGAGAAACGGACCTGGAACATCTGGAACCAAAATTATAACAATGCTTGTTAAAGGTCAAGCTGTAACAAGAATTGAAAAAGGAAAATATAATGTAGATGGATATATTTGGGATAGAGTAGTACTATCAGATGGAAGACAAGGATATGTTGCAACAAATTATTTGAATTTTGAATCTTCAAATAATAATGGAGGAACTACAACAAATGAAATAATAAGAGTTGTATGTGGCTCTGGATTAAAGGTTAGACAATCTCCAGGAACAAGTAGTAATGTTTTAACATATACAAAAAACGGAGATCAGTTAACAAGAATACAAAAGGATTGTTCAACTGCTAATGGATATACATGGGATAAGATTATAACAAGTTCTGGCGTAGAGGGGTATATTGCTAGAGGAACTACAAGTGGTAGTGAAATATATGTAGAAGTTGTGACAAGTGGAAGTAGTAATGCTGGATCTGGTGATAGTAGTGAAGGCGAATACAGAATAGAAAATGAAGATTTAATTTGTAGCCCAATGACAACTGTACAGACAATAAAAGCTAATAATTCAAATGCAATAATAAATAGAAATAATGTTGAATTATCAGAAGGAAATTTTATTGCAACAGGAGATATAGTAATTATTGATGGTACGAGTTATACAGTGGTGAAAAGAGGAGATGCAAATAGTGATGGAGTGGTGGATGCAGCTGATTATGTTAGGATAAAAAATTATATTATGGGAACTAAAACACTAAATAATAGTGAAAATAAATCAGCAGATGCCAACAAGGATGGAACAATAGATGCAGCCGATTATGTTAGAATAAAGAATTATATTATGGGAACAAAGCAAATTGAGATTTAATAAGGGAGGATAAAATGAATAGAAAAATTAAGATAAAGGTAATAATGATAGCTGTGATATCAGTTATCTTATGCACGTTAACTAAAAGTTATGCAGCATCTTATTCTGTAAATATAAATAAATCACAATTAGAAGTAGGTCAATCAACTACATTAACAATAAATGCTAATGAAGTATATGGAAAAGTAATTATATCTGCTGATTCAAAAGTGACATTGGACAAAAATGAAATTTTTTTAGAAGGAAAGCCGCAATCAATAAATGTTACTGCAGAAGAAATAGGAACATGTACTATTAAAGTAACTCCACAGAATCTATATGACAATGATGAACAACCAGTACCAGCAGAACCCAAGAATATTCCTTTGACTATAAAAGCAAAAGCTACACAATCTGAAACATCAGATAATAACAACAATAACTCAAATAATAGTAGTAGCAATAATAATAACTCAACAGACACAGAAGAGAAAGAAGAAAAATCAAGCAATGCTAACTTAGCAAGTTTAACAATAGGAAGTGGAACATTAACACCAAAATTCAATAAATCAACAACAACATATGCAGTAACCTTAGAAGATGATGTAACGAGTCTTACTGTAAATGCAAAAGCAGAAGATAGTAAAGCTAAAGTAGAAATTAGTGGAAATACCAATTTAAAACAAGGAAAAAATCCAATAACAATACTTGTAACAGCAGAAGATGGAACAACAAAAACATATACTATAAATGCAATAAAAGATGGTACACAAGAGGAAGAAGAAGAGGAGGAAGAAACAACATCTAGCTATGTAAAGCTAGGCTTAGAAAGCTTAAGCATAGAAGGAGTAACACTAGATCCTAAATTTGATCCAAGTACATATACATATAATGTAACTATAAAAGATGATAGTATAACATCACTTAATGTCAATGCAATAGCTACAGATGAAAATGCAACTGTTGAAATAGTAGGAAATGAAAATTTACAACCAGGAGAAAATATAATAACAATTATAATAACATCCAAAAATGGAGAAGATATTAGAGTATATCAAATATTTGTAACAAAAACAACAGAAGAGGTTGCAGAGGTATCAGAAGAGAATAGTAATATGCAAATGTGGTACATAATTGGAGGTTCTGTTGTAGGAGTGTTGATATTACTAATTATTATATTAATTATTGTAAAAAAGAAAAAAAGTAAAAAATCAACAGAGAATAAATCTAATAAAAAAGAAGAATCGGTTGAAATTGAAATAGAAAATAAACCGGTAGAAAAAAAGAAAAAAACGAATAAAAAAAGTGATAAAGGAAAACATTAGATAAAGAGATTTAGTAACTATTCAGAGGTAAAATATAAAAACACTAGAGATTATTAAAATTTCTAGTGTTTCTATATTGGTAAAAATTCAATAGTTGATAGTGTAAAATAAAGTGTGTAAGTTAAAGGTACCAAAACTTATGCACTTTACTTTTTTATACAAAAAAAATATA
>CALXJL010000108.1 GCA_944388615.1 uncultured Clostridia bacterium | reverse complement strand
TAATTTAAAAAAACAATGGGACATTTTCACTAAGAATTCGAGATCAAAAGTGGGACATTTTTACTAAGAATTCACAACAATGTGACTCGTTCTTGTAATACAAATTGACAAATTATAAATAATATGATAAAATGCGTAACATATTAAGAGTTTACCTAGAGTTTATAACTCGAGCGGTAAAGGGTAACTATAAATAGAGAAGTTGCTTACACTTAAAAGTGAGATTATATAAAGTCTTGCAAAGGAGTCTTAAAGGTTTCTTTGTAAGGCTTTTTTAATCTAATATAAACGTACAGAAGAGTTGATACTTTTAATAAATTCTGTAAATAAAGGGGATGATTAAAGATGATAAAATTTGTTTTAATATGTGGTCCACAAGCAGTTGGTAAAATGACAGTTGGTCAGGAGTTGTCTAGAATCACAGACCTTAAATTTATGCATAATCATGAAACTATAGATTTACCGGCGAAACTTTTTGGTTATAGTTCGGAGCAAAGGAAAAGGCTTACAGATTTATTTAGATTTTCAATATTTGAGGAAGTAGCAAAAAGTGATATTAGTGGAATGATATTTACATTAATGCTGTATTTTGAAAGTGAAGAAGATATGGCATATGTAGATAAAATAAAGAAAATATATGATGACTATAATGGAGAATTTTATATGGTGGAACTTGAAGCAGATTTAGATGAAAGATTAAGGAGAAATAAGACAGAAAATAGATTAAAAAATAAACCAAGTAAAAAAGATTTGGAATTTAGTGAAAAAGAATTACTAAAATCTTTTAAAGAACATAGGCTAAATTCAAAACAAGGAGAAATTAAATACAAGAATTATATAAAAATAAATAATACAAATATTTCAGCAAAAGATGTAGCTGAAATTATAAAAGAAAAATTTAAATTATAGGGGGAATGTCAAATGAGGTATTTTAAAAAATTAGTAGGAGATAGAATATACTTATCTCCAAGGAATAGTGAAGATGTAGAAATATTTACAATGTGGCTAAATGATATAGAAACAGCCAAATACATAGGAAGAAGTGCGCAAATCATAACATTGGATTCAGAAAAAAAGTATTTAGAACAAAATAGTACACCTGAAGCAACATTTGTTATTGTAACATTGGATAATGATAAAATGATTGGATCAGTATCTTTGGAAAAAATAAATTGGATTGATAGAAAAGCAACACTCGGAATATTTATTGGAGATAAAGATTATAGAAGTAAAGGATATGGGACAGAAGCAATAAAACTAATATTAGATTTTGGATTTAATTACCTGAATTTAAATAATATAAAGTTGGATCTACTAGAATTTAACGAAAGAGCTTTAAAGTGCTACAAAAAATGTGGGTTCAAAGAATATGGAAGAAGAAGAAAAGCAAATTATTTTGATGGAAAATATTATGATATAATTTCAATGGATATATTAAAAGAAGAATTTATATAAATCATCTTGTTAGAAAATCATAACTATGTGTTTACACGCAGTTGTGATTTTTTTAATCTACTAGGAAAGTTCTCCAAACTTTCCTAGTAGATTAAATTCATATTCCATCTATCTTTCTAAGGTCGAAAAAAGTCGTAAAGTTCTTATAAATCGCCAAAACCTCCTAAGTTTTGCTATAGGAAAAATTAGTCAATTGTTCTATAATAAAATAAATTAAAACAAAGGAGGAATTAATTTGATTATAAAATATTCTTCGAGGGACAAGCTATTATTAGTAAAAATTACAGAAGAGATTGATCATCATGTAGCAGAAAAAATAAGGAGGAAAGTTGATAATGAAATTACGAGATTTATGCCTAGAAAAGTTATGTTTGATTTTAGTAGGGTTACTTTTATGGACAGTGCCGGAATCGGAATGATAATTGGAAGATACAAAATGGTAAAAATGCTAGGAGGAACTGTGGAAATGACAAATGTTAAACAAAGTATAAGAAAAGTATTTGAAATGTGTGGAGTATTAAAAATAATACCAATACAAGATAATTATATAGAGAGCTTATATGAATGGGACAAAGTAGGTTAAAAGAAAGGAATGAGAGATTTGAAAAAAGCAGAGAATGAAATGAAGTTGGAATTTTCAAGTAAATCAAATAATGAAGCTTTTGCACGTATTGCAGTAGCAGCTTTTGCATCACAATTAGATCCAACTATAGAAGAATTAGCAGATATAAAAACAGCAGTATCAGAAGCTGTTACTAACAGTATAATTCATGGATATGAAGATAAGGAAGGAAAGGTGAAAATAGAGTGCAAGTTATTGGAAAATACAATTTATATAGAGGTATCAGATATGGGAAAAGGAATAGAAAATGTGGAAATGGCACGAAAGCCATTATATACATCAAAACCAAACTTAGAAAGATCTGGAATGGGATTTACAATAATGGAAAGTTTTATGGACGAAATGCATGTGGAATCTATAATGGGTTTGGGAACTAAAGTTACAATGAAGAAAAAAATAAAAGTAGAAGAAACAAATATAGAGGAAAATGAACCAATAGTTACAGCATAGAATATAACGAAAGGCGGAGAGTTCATGTACGAAAATAATACTAAAGATATACAAGAGGCTCAAAATGGCAGTAATGAGGCTATGGAGCGTCTTATTAACGATAATAATGGACTGATATGGAGTATAGTAAAAAGGTTCAAAGATAGAGGATATGAATTAGAAGATCTATATCAAATAGGTAGTATTGGTTTTATCAAATCAATTAAAAGATTTGATACAAGTTTTGATGTTAGATTATCTACATATGCAGTGCCTTATATATTAGGTGAAATAAAAAGGTTTATTAGAGATGATGGTCCAATTAAAGTGAGTAGAAGTATAAAAGAATTGGCGGTTAAAATTAAAGATGCACAAAAACATTATTTAATGAAATATGGTAAAGAGCCAACAATAGAAGTTATTTCTAAAGAATTAAAAATTTCAAAAGAAGAAATAGCAAGTGCTTTAGATTCCATTAATCCAGTGAGTTCAATATATGATGAAGCATATTCAGATGGAGAAGGGAGTATAAGTGTAATAGATAGAATAAGTAGTAATATAGATGAACCTAATATGATTGCAGATAGATTGGCTATAAAACAATTAATAAATAATTTAGAGTCAAGAGATAAACAACTTATAATGTTAAGATATTATAAAGGAAAAACTCAAACACAGGTAGCGAAAATATTAGGAATAACACAAGTACAAGTATCAAGGATCGAAAGAAAAATATTAGATTCAATGAAAATGAAATTAGTAATATAAATGTATCATATGGAGGTTAATGTGAAAAGAATAATTATATACTTATTAACTATAATATTTATATGTTTTTCGATACCTATTTTATTTGCAAAACCATTTGAATTTCAGGAAACTCTTGCTCAAACAGAGGAAAATGTGCAAGTAAATAATATACAAGAAGATGTAGAAAATCAAACAAATTATGATTATAAAGAATATGGAAGTATAAAATTGTATCATTCTAAAACAGAGACAATAGAAGATATTAACTTAGATGAATATTTGTTACGGTGTTGTATCTGCTGAAATGCCTGCAGATTATGAACAAGAAGCATTAAAAGCTCAAGCGGTTGTTGCAAGAACATATACAATATATAAAATAAAAAATCAAGTAGGAAAACATGGTGAGGCAAATATATGTGATGACTCTACATGTTGTCAAGCTTGGATAAGTAAAGATGATAGACTTTCAAAATGGGATGAAGCAAATAGAGAAGAGTACTGGAAAAAAATAGAGACAGCAGTATATGATACAAAAGGTAAAATGATTACATATAATGGAGAGCCTATAAATGCATTTTTTCATTCAAATAGTGGAGGAAATACAGAAAATCCATCAGAAGTATGGGGTGGAACGGGTTATGCATATTTACAATCTGTCGAGACTTCAGGAGAAGTAAATTATAATCAATATAGTTCAGAGGCTATATTCACAAAAGATGAATTTATATCTAAAATAAGAGAAAAATATCCAGAATTTGAAATTAATTTTGATGATCC
Organism: uncultured Clostridia bacterium; assembly: GCA_944388615.1. GTDB lineage: Bacteria > Bacillota > Clostridia > TANB77 > CAG-508 > CALXJL01. The sequence continues at coordinate 350 of CALXJL010000108.1, read as the reverse complement.
AGAAGCTATAAAAATTGAAGAATATACAACAGGTGGTCGTATAAAACAAATTAAAATAGGTAATTTGGTTTTATCAGGAGTTGAGGTAAGAACTATATTTGGAATAAGATCTGCAAAGTTTGAAATATTGGTACAGGAAGATAATATAAAATTTTCGGTGACTGGTTATGGTCATGGAGTGGGAATGAGCCAAACAGGTGCTGATAGTTTGGCGAAAGAAGGTAAAACTTATGAAGAAATAATAAAACATTATTATACTGGTGTAGAAATAATCGATATGTAAAAGAAAACAAGATAATTTTTGTAAATTAATTATAAAAATTTATCTTGTTATTATATTTATATAAAAA
>CALXJL010000107.1 GCA_944388615.1 uncultured Clostridia bacterium | reverse complement strand
ACAGGAGTGTAACTAATTTAAATATAAATTTAGTTTACACTACCTAAAAGAGTTGGGGAGTGAATATATGAGTAAAACTTTTCATGAATTATTTGTTAATAATGAAGAATATACATTATATAATGATTATGCTATTGCAAATGATGATTTGGGTAAAGATGAAAAAAAGGTGAAAAATAAATTATTATATAGAGATATATATTCAGATTTAAGTAAAATATATCCAGTATTAAGTGAGTTATTGATGGATGTTGATAATTTGCCTAAACCTGTACGATTACCTTTAAAAAAAGCAATGGTAAGAACATATTTAATGAGATATATTGATATTTCTAGTTATATAGTGGATCCTAGAAAATCTGAAATGGAAACAAAGGAAATTATAAGAGAAGTAAAGAAAAATGATGGAGAATTTAAAAAATTAAAGGAATCTTCTGGAATAGAACAAGAAAATGATTTAGGTGAGTGGAAAAAAGCTTTTGTGAATTATTATGTAAGTATGTATGTTGCTACAATGCTTGCTGTTCAAGATCAAATTCATTTAAAATTTGAGCTGTTAGCAGATCACAATAATAATGAACAAAATTCAAAATTGTTTAATATTTCATTACAATCAGAAATAAAAAGAATGAATGAAGTAAATCATGAAATAATGAACAAGATTTATAATGAGGTATATCCTAATTTAAGAATACTTCTATTAGAAGACGAAGAACTTAGAAAAGAAATATATAACACTTTAAAAAAATATATGGAAAATGGATTTATAAATAATTCTGTTTTGGATGAATTGATTAATTATGGAATTGTAAATAGAGAATTCTTAATAAATAATAATGTAAATATAAACAAAATTGCTTTAACTAGAACTTCTCAAGAATTAGTTAAATTGATTGAGTATGGAGTAATAGAACAAGATGATATTGATATGTACATAGATGAAAAAGAAGTAGTTGACGAAAATAGAAATAAAAAATTACCTGAAAGAATTAGAATGTATAAATTAATAAGTGATTCCAATTTATTAATTTTATATTTAAATGGAGAAGTTTCTTCAGAAGAAATAAAAAATAGAAAATTCGATATAGTAAATATGTTAGCAGATCATAGACTTGATACTACACGACTTATAAGTTTAAAACAAAGGTTGTTACAAGACAGAAATAAAAGTAAAGCAAACTTGATATTGAATGAATTTCCTACTAAAAAAGATATTGTTCAATTAGTAAAAGATGAAAAAATAACAATTAGCGAAATGATGGATTTAGATCAAATAGGTTTATGTGATGATAATTGTATTTTAGACGTATTTGAACAAAAAAAAGAGTTTGACGAATATGATAAAATGAAATTAAAAGCTTTTTTTGATTTCGAAAAAATTAATCAAGCAATACAAAATGAAGATTGGAGATTAGTAAACTTCTTTAAAAACAAATTAGCAGATAAAGAAGAAATTTTAAGTATAGAATCATTAATTGCAAAAGATAAATCTGTTAGTGAAATGATTGATTTAAATAAACAAGGATTGATATCAATAACTATATTAGAAAAAAAATTAGAGAATAAAAACTTACTAGATGAGTTTGAAGATGGAAATATAAATAAAGAAGAACTACTATATTTATACAATTTATCAATTATTCCTACTGAAGATTTCGCATTAATAATATCAGATGAACAAGATCAAAATACATTATTAAAAGCATATGATGAAGATAAATTATCACTTAATAAATTAAAAGATGTAAATATAAAATTAGCTGAAATGAATGATCAAATGAACGGAGAATTAGCAGAAGACTTATGTGATTCTGGTATTCTAAATAAAGAAGGAATATTATTTGATTTATATATAGCAAATGTCTTAAATATAAAACAAATACAAAAATATTATCAATCTGGGAAAATACAGGATGAAGATATTCAAGGAAGATGTTTAGAAGGAATGGTGGATCAAGTACAACTGCAAGAACTTTACTATAATGGATTAATAGGAAGTATTACAATAGATAAAATAGTTGAACAAGGAATAATAACTAAAAAAGAAGGTGCAAATATTATAAAAACAGCTTCAGTAGAACATGTTATTTCAGATATTCTTAATGCCGAAATAATGGATGTTAAAGATTACATAGATCCAATTTTTAGTAATGGTAACTCTAACTATACAGAAACAAGAAAACATGAAGATCAAGGTGAAGAAGAAAAAACAAAAAAGAAACAGTCAAGACATATAGTTATAGATCCTAGAATTAGAGATGAATTCATAAAACAATTAGGATTTACTTCAAAAATTATGCAAAAGGAAAAAACATTTTTAAATGGATATGAATTGTACTATAACCCAGAAAATGATATGGTCATTGCAGAAGCTTTAATTAAAGAAAAAAACGGAGAGAAAAAATATGCATATGGAGATGCGACATACATATTCCACATTAGTCAAATTACTAGAATGATAAATTCTACGAAAACAGATATTATCGAAGAATTAAAAGAAAAAGATATAGAAATTAGAAGAGTAAGACATGCATATACAAGGTGGGCTCATAATGTTTCAGATGCAGTAGATGAGTTAGAAGGAAAGAGAAAATCAAAATATGATGAACAAGAGATTATAGAATTGGTAAGTTCAATAAGGACACCTGAACAACAAGCTGAACTAAATCAATTAAAATCTGAAATATCAGAGGGAATTTATAATGTTGATGATGGTAGGTGTATATAATGTTAAAAATAATTTGCGAAAGATTAATACAATACATACAATCTAATAAAATGGTATTGAAAAAAGCAATTCATATGGATCATGAAATTTGCAATCAAAAAATTGATTTAGATTATATGATTAATATAATAAAAGAACTTGAAAATATACCGGAAGATGGAAAAAATAATAAAAGGGAAACACTTGCAGTAATTTATGAAGGAGAAATAAAGAATACCTTAGAAATAGCAATAAAGCAGTCGAGTATTGATAATAACATAGTCTTTTTCGTAAATGATGATTTTTTAGCTACTAATACAATTATTGTAGATATCTTAAATAGAATTTTAAAAGAAAATAAACAAAGTAATTTTATTAAACTTTATAATAAGGTGAAATTAGAGGATATAATATTTAAATCAAAAGAATTTGATAAAATTATTTGCTTAAATGATGAGTTTAAATATGAATATATTAAAAATAAGAGCAAAATTCCAGTAGAATATTATGAAAGCTATTAAAATAGATAAAGGAGAAGCATAAAATTAATTTATGTTTCTTTTTTATTGTCAAAAATTTAAAAAAATTAAAAAAAAGTATTGCATTTTAAAAAAAGTTATATTACAATCATAGCAAGTGGAGAGAAGTGGAACAAAGTGGTACAAAAATGTAAAGAGGTGAAACAGATTGCTTATAGGTGAATATGAACATTCTCTTGATGCTAAAGGAAGGCTTATAATGCCTGCTAAAATAAGAGAAGATATAGGCGATAAGTTCATAATAACAAAAGGGCTAGATGGTTGTTTGTTTGGCTTTTCTAGTAATGAATGGATAAACTTTGAAGAAAAATTAAAAACTCTACCACTAACAAATAAAAATGCAAGAGACTTTGTAAGATTTTTCTTATCTGGGGCAATAGAATGTGAACTAGATAAACAAGGAAGATTCTTAATTTCTAACAACCTAAGACAATATGCCAATATGGAAAAAGAAGTTGTTATAATAGGTGTTGGAACCAGAATTGAAATTTGGAACAAAGAAAAATGGACGAGCTATAATAGTGATGAAAATATTTCAGCTGATGATATAGCAGAAAACATGACAATGCTTGGTATATAACTTGAAAAAGTTTATATAAAAAACTAAAGATAAATTTAGTGATTAAAAGCTAAAGTAATACACAAAAGATTTGTGAGATACAAAAGCTACTAAAAGATACAAAAGAAAAATAATTAAGTAACAAAAGAAAATTAAAAAAAACAAAAGATAAAAATAAAAGTATAAAATTATCACAAATGAATTAAGCAATTACAAATGACTAGATAATGTAATTACACAAATGAAAGAACTAATTGCCAAAGATAAATTAAATAATACACAAAAGTATACACTAATGATTAAATAATAAATTATACAAATGAATTGCAATAATAACAAATGAAGAATAATTAAGGAACTAATGCTAAAGTTATAATGAGCAATCCAGTTGGTGCAAAATGTACCAACTGAATTGTGCTATTTTTAAACAATATGGGGGATTAAAATTGAAATTTAAACATAAACCAGTGTTATTAGACGAATGTATACAAGGACTTAATATCAAAGAAGATGGTATATATGTTGATGGAACACTAGGAGGAGCAGGACATAGTAGTAAAATAGCAGAAAAATTATCTAACAAAGGAATTCTTATAGGAATAGATAGAGATAATGAAGCATTAGAAGCGGCAAAACAAAGATTAAGTCAATTTAGTAATATAAAATA
>CALXJL010000106.1 GCA_944388615.1 uncultured Clostridia bacterium | reverse complement strand
TAAAATAACACAAAGAAGACCAGGTGATATTGCAACATGTTATGCTGATCCTAAAAAAGCAAAAGAAGAATTGAATTGGACTGCAGAAAAAACATTAAAAGAGATGTGCGAAGATTCTTGGAGATTTATAGAAAAACAATAAGCTATAATATAAAATAAATATGGTTAAAGATGATGTAATAAAAGAGGGAAAAAAATGGGATTGGAAAAATGCGAGATATGTCCACATAGATGTAAAATAAATAGATATAAAAATGTTGGGAGATGCAAAAGTAGTGATAAAGTGAAGATTGGCTTAGCATCTCTTCATTTTTATGAAGAACCATGTATCAGCGGAAAAAATGGATCAGGGACTATATTTTTTTCAAATTGTAATTTAAATTGTATATTTTGCCAGAATTATGAGATAAGTCAGAAAGGACAAGGTAAAGAAATATCAATACAAGAATTAGCAAATATTATGATAGATTTACAAAATAAAGAAGCAAATAATATCAATTTAGTAACACCAACATCATATGTATATCAAATAATAGAAGCAATAAAAATTGCAAAACATAATGGACTAAAAATTCCAATAATATATAACACAAATTCATATGAAAATCCTGATACAATAAAATTATTAAATGGTTATATAGACATATATTTGCCAGATTTAAAATATTATTCTAATGAACTTGCATATAAATATTCAGGGGTAAAGAATTATTTTGAAATAGCGGCAAAAGCTATAAAAGAGATGTATAATCAAGTAGGAAATAACCAATTTGATAAAAATGGAATGTTAAAAAAAGGAATTATTATTAGACATTTAGTATTACCTGGATATATTCAAAATAGCAAAAATATTTTAAAATGGATTAAAAATAATTTGGATAAAAATATATATGTAAGTATTATGGCACAATACTTTCCAACATATAAAGCAAAGGAAGATGAAATAATAAATAGAAAATTAAATCAAAAAGAATTCAAAGAAATAGAAAAATTTCTATATACATTAGATATAGAAAATGGATATATTCAAGAATTAGGAGAACACGAAGAGGAATATGTTCCAGAGTTTTGGAAAAATTAACGAAAATTACATAAAATTGGTTGACAATATAAAAAAAATGTATTAGAATAGTAAAGCAATTATATGATAATATGACTAAATATAAACTTCTCCCCGGTAGTTTACATTTAGTTTCATATATAAATAATAATATGAATGGAGGGTAATTTTTACCATGAATAATACTACATATAGTTTAAAGAAAAGTGAAATTGAAAGAAAATGGTATATAATTGATGCAGCTAACAAGCCACTTGGAAGAGTAGCTACAGAAGCAGCTAAATTATTAAGAGGAAAACATAAACCAACATATACACCAAATATGGATGCTGGTGATCATGTAATAGTACTTAACTGTAAGGAAGCAATATTTACAGGACATAAATTAGACCAAAAAATTTACAGACATCATTCAGGATATATTGGTGGAATGAAAGAAACAACAGCAAGAGAGATGATGAATAAAAATCCAGAAAAAGCAATGACACTTGCAATAAAAGGAATGCTTCCACACAATAGTTTAGGAAGACAAATGTTAAAGAAATTAAGAGTATATGCTGGAAATGAGCATGAAAACATAGCTCAAAAACCAGAAGTTTGGAATTTTTAATTTAAAGGGAGGAAGTAGAAAATGCCTAAAAAAAAATAAAAAAAAATAATGTTCTATGGTACAGGTAGAAGAAAAAAATCTATAGCTAGAGTTAGATTAGTTGAAGGTTCTGGAAAAATAACAATAAATGGAAAAGATATAGATGAATATTTTGGAGCAGAAACTTTAAAAGTTATAGTTAGACAACCACTTACAGCTACAAATACAGTAGCAAAATATGATGTTATATGTAAAGTAATTGGTGGAGGATTTACAGGTCAAGCTGGAGCAATACGTCATGGTATAGCAAGAGCATTATTAGAAGCAAATAGTGAGTATAGACCAATATTAAAATCAAATGGATTCTTAACAAGAGATCCACGTATGAAAGAAAGAAAGAAATATGGTCTTAAAAAAGCTCGTAAAGCACCACAATTTAGTAAAAGATAATATTCTTTTTATAGAGAAATTAAAAACCTCAGAAATGTTAAAATTTCTGAGGTTTTTTCTCTATTTAAAATTTCCAATAAATTTTACTTGACATACAGAAACAATTGTTTTAAAATACAAATCAAGAGGTGTGTGAAAATAGAGTTATATACAATAAGTGAATTATATTATAAATATATAAAAGCATATGATGGAAAAATAGAATATATCATGGATGAAAAAAGAAATAGACCATTTGTAGGGGCAATAATAAAAATAAATGAGAAAAATTATTTTGCACCACTAACATCACCTAAGAAAAAACATAAACAAATGCTTAATTTAGAAGATTTTGTAGCAATAGATAATGGAAAATATGGAGGAATAAATTTAAATAATATGTTACCAGTTCCAAATTTTAGCACAGATAAAATTATTAAAATACAAAATATTAAGGTATGGAAAATGCAAAAAGAATGGATATATTATAATCAACAAGAAATTAACAAAAAAGCAATGAATTTATATGAAAAAATAATAACTAAAAGAGCAAAGAAAAAATTAGAGATAAGGTGCTGTAATTTTGAATTATTAGAGAAAAAATATGATGAATATGTAGACATATTTAGAGAAGATAACATATTGTATAAACTTATATAATGTGATAAAATGAAGAAAAAGATCAGATAAAGGGGAAGCGCTAATGAATAAGGTAGCATTAGCAATAACAATCGCATTTACACCTAATATAGTAAAAATTGATGGAGTAACACATCATATGATGGATGGAGGAATTACAAACAATACTTCCATATTACCATTAAAACAATTTTCAGACTGTGTTATAGGTATTACATCTAAGTTCTATCCTAAAATAAGAAAAAGGGTCAATCTGTTTACAGGTTTTACACAAACTTTCCAAGCCATGAGAAGATCATCATTATATTATCAACAGGAGGATGCAGATTTGTGGATTGAAGTAGATGTAAAAGATTCAGAAGTGTTTGGAGGAGTTAAAGAATTGGAGTATTGTGAACAATGTGGATATGATGCTGTTATGGAATATACAAAAAGAAATTTATTAGATGGTATTATAAAATAAAGGGTGTATGTTATGTATAAATTTATAAGAAATATTATTATAATTTTAGTTTGTCATATATTATTCCGTGTAAGATATAAAAATACAGAAGTACTGGAAAATTATGATAAGTGCTTAATTTGTCCAAATCATTCTAGAATTTTCGATCCGATTTTTATATATCCTAAAGTAAAAGATATGTATAGTGTAGCTAAATCGGAAATATTTGAGAAAAAATTAGTTGGAGATTTTATAAGATATCATAATGCTATTCCAATAAAAAGAGACAAAAATGATATCCATGGAACAAGAAATATTATAAAATTATTAGAGGAACATGATAAAATAAAACTTTTGATATTTCCAGAAGGGGGAGTATTTAAAGAAAATTATGTAGATAACAAAAGAAAAACAAAAAATGGAGCAGTTTATATTGCAGCAGTTACTAATGTACCTATTATTCCGGTACATATTACAGTTAGACCCAAATTTTTTTCAAGGGTAGAAGTTACTTTTGGAGAACCAGTTTTTATAAGTGATGAAGTACTAAAAGATAAAAAATTATTGCGCCAAGAGGCGAAAAAATTGATAAATCATATATATGAAATGTAGAGACAATAAAAACACTTGAAAATAACGATATATAAAAATAAATAAAGAAAGGAGTGTATGGTGTATTTAAGTTATTAAATATATTATACAAGACAAAAATGGGAAAATTTGTACACTTACATATCCATAGTGAATTTAGTTTACTAGATGGAGCAAATAGAATAAAAGATTTACCTAAAAGAGCAAAAGAGTTAGGTATGGATGCAATTGCTATAACAGATCATGGAGTTATGTTTGGTGCAATAGATTTCTATAAAGCATGTAAAAATGAAGGAATAAAACCAATAATAGGATGCGAAGTATATGTAGCAATAAGAACAAGGTTTGATAAAGAACCTGGAATAGATAATAAATATAATCATTTAATTTTATTAGCTAAAAATAATCAAGGATATAAAAATTTAGCAAAACTTGTATCACTTGGATTTTTAGATGGATATTATTACAAACCTAGAATTGATAAGGAAATATTAGAAAAATATCATGAAGGGTTAATATGTTGTAGTGCGTGTTTAGCAGGAGAAGTGAATCAAGCAATACTTGCTGGAAATATGGAAAAAGCAAAAGAAGCAGCTTTATGGTATAAAAACATATTCAAAGATGATTATTATTTAGAAATACAAAATAATGGCATAAAAGAGCAAGTTTTAGTAAACCAAAAACTTGTACAATTATCAAGAGAGCTAGATATTCCATTAGTTGCTACAAATGATGCGCATTATTTAAAAAAAGAAGATGCATATAATCAT
>CALXJL010000105.1 GCA_944388615.1 uncultured Clostridia bacterium | reverse complement strand
ATTTTTACATTTTCTCTAATTCTTTTATGAGAATATGTAGTAACATCAAGTTCATATGGTGCTCTTTCACTAATTCCTAGCAAATGAAACGCAGTATTATATGAATAAATAATATTGTTATAACGCTTTTGCAAAATATAGTATTCATCTTCAATTAATTTATTATCAATATACAAACCTCTTGATACTTTTCTAATTACTCCATTTTTAATTAATTCTGGAATATATATTCTTGGAATTCCATTTTGTTCTATTTCACTAGATGTTATATAACCATTATTTCTTTTTAAAAATTTTTCTATTTTTTTTATATTCATATTAACCCCCATTACAAACGTACTACAATTTTATCATCTTGTTGTACATTTGTAAATATTGTTTTTAATTTTACCAATTATTTTTACCTAATTTCTTATTTTCTTTGTTATTTATCACTTCCTCGTGATGAAAATAATCTGAATAATTGATATCATTTTTATTACAATAATCTCTTATTTCATTATCCATATCAAATAATTGTTGTCTATTTCCTTTTATATAGATATTTTCATAGATAGGATAAATATTAGAATAATGTTCTTTTACATATCTTAAAATGTCATATTTATAAGAACCTCTTAAATTTAAGTCCTCAAACCAATATTCATTTATATAAGTTTTCGTTTCTTCTATAATTGCTTTCCAATCTGTTATACCTATAAAAATTGGAGACATAAACAAAATTGTATAGATTCTATTTTCATTTAATGTCTTTAATGTTTCCAATCTTTCTTTTATAGAACTTGCTTTATCCATATCTTTTCTAAAATTTTCATCAAGCGTATTTACTGACATTGCTACACTTACATTTTTCATTTGTTTTAATAAATCTAAATCTCGAAGTATCAATTTGTTTTTAGTTGATATTTGCAATCTACAATTAGCATCAATTAGTTGTTCTAAAATATTTCTTGTAATTTTATATTTTGCCTCATAGGGATTATAGCAATCTGTAACAGATGACATAAATACATTTTTTCCTTCAATTTTTTTAGTATCTATCTTTTTATCACATATTTTTATATCTATAAATTCTCCCCATTCTTCTGGATGATTTGTAAATCTTTTCATAAATGAAGCATAGCAATACCTACATTTATGAGGACAACCCACATAAGGATTTATTGCATATTCTCCTATTTTTGACTTCGTTAAATAATCTTTAACTTCTTTTTCTTTTACTATCAATTTTACCACCTATATTAAACTAATTTGTTCTGCTTTTTCTACATTATATTCTTTTATAAAACTTTCTTGTTTTGCTATTGTGATTTTATCTGTTTTATTAACATTTCCTATAAGTAGTGGCGAATTTTTATCATGTAATTTTATATTTTCCTTTGCTAAATCTGGTCTTTTATTTGCATAGCAGTATTTACAAGCATTTAAACAAGTATCATAAGCACCAATATCACGACTTGGTATGCAATGGCAACCTTTTCTCATACCTTTTGCTTTTACATTTTTGTATTTTACTTTGTTTGCTTGTTCTAATATTTCTGTTGTAGTACAACCTGATAAATGTATTCCATATTTCTCATAATTTTCATCTGTTCCACAAGTTTGTGTATATAGGTTATATTTCTTTGATATTCTTCCAATACCTTCTAATATTTGGATTTTATCTTCAGCTGTAAAAGGTATTATTTCTGGCATATTATAATCTAGTTTTTTATACATTTCTACAAAACTAAATATACATCTTTGCACATAAGGAAAAATTTGTTTTGCCATATATTCAAATGTTTCTAAATGTTTTTTTATTGTATATTTTTCAGTTAAAAGTATTGGATCATATCTCCATAAAACCTTTTCTTTGCCAATAATTTTTGAAAGTTCTACCAAAGTTTTTATAGATTCATCAATATTTGGCACATTTGGTTCAACATCTCTACCATAAGCAGTAATTGTATAATGACATATTATTCTATACTTTTCATTTATTTCTTTCATATATTTTAACATCGGCTTATAGTTCTTAGAGCAAAACATCAAACAATCTACATCTTCTGGTTTTAAACTTATTTTTGATATATTGTTCGTAAATAAAGGATTTCTTGAATAAGCATATCCTTCTTTTATTCTATTCATTAACCATTCACTATAATAGTTTACTATATCTGTTCTTCCACCTACATTTACAATCATATTAACATCTTCCTTTAAGATTTATTTTGCTTTAAATAGCATAGTATTCCATCACTTTCTCCTTTAGGTAGTTTCCTACGCATTGTAACATTTCTTTTTATTTCTATCAATACAATTTAATAAAAAGGCAAATCTATTTTTAGACTTGCCCTATAAATTACTATTTTCTCCTCAATTACTTTCTTGTAGATGGTTTATTCGTTATAAAATCCTAAAAGCACATTATACATATATGTCATAAATGCTATTGCGTTATGTGAATATCCATTTTTTATTCTAAAATATAAATTGCCATTAATTTCATTTGTTCCTGCTATAAAATTATTACTAGGCTTATTTAATAATTCATTTATTAAACTTGTAAAACCTGAACCTGCAAAATCATTTGTACCTGTAAAACTCATTATGACGAAATCTTTTGAAGTATAACCTTGTTCTTGTACTGAACTATCTATAATGTTTGAACTTATTGCCCCACTTGAAGTTATGAAATATTTAAAACTATCTAAATTATTTACAAAAGTATGCCATGTTGTAACAGAGCCCATTGAAAAACCTCCAAAAGCTCTATGTTCTCTTGATGCTACTATATCTTCGTGTGATGTACTTTTTGCATAAGTTGAATATTCACTTTCAATAGCTGGAAGTAAATCATTTATGAGTTCTTCTTTTTGATTAGAAATTTATATTGACTTTATTTTTCCACTCCTTTTAGACCTTTTATTATTTCTATTTGCATTATATCAGTTCAATTCGTAAAACAGAAGTTCAAAAAAGTTCTAATCGTTTTAACTTAAAGTTTAAGCAAACTTTTTCTATATTTTTATTTATTGTAAATATAATGTAATTAATATTTTTCATTTCTTTTTTTTACACACAAAAAAAGAACCACTATTTCTAGCGATTCTCCCTAAAATAAAATGAGGGCTTTGACACTTTTATTATCATTCTCTTTAATTTATTATTTTAAATTCTCTTTAAAAAATTTTTCCATTTTATCAAAAGGAATAACATCTAATTTATCATATAAATCTGTATGCACTGCATTTGGAATAATCATAAGTTCTTTATTTTCTGTGTATTTACCACTTTTTATCATATCATTATAAGCATCTTTACTAAAATAACAAGAATGTGCTTTTTCTCCATGTATTACTAAAACGGCACTTCTAATTTCATTAGTATATGTTAAAATTGGCATATTCATAAAAGACATTGTTCCTGTTACATTCCATCCATCATTTGAGTTTAAAGACCTTTTATGATATCCACGCTTTGTTTTATAGTAATCGTAATAATCTTTTACAAAGAACGGTGCATCTTCAGGAAGTGGATCTACTACTCCACCTGCTCTTTTATATGTTCCTGTTTTGTAATCTTCTGTTCTCTGTGTATTATATGTTACACGAAGGTTATGTCTTTCTTCTTCACTATCATTTGCATCAAAATAGCCTTTTGCTCCAACTCTTGACATATCATACATTGTAGATGCAACTGTTGCTTTTATTCTTGTATCAATTGCCGCTGTATTTAGTGCTAATCCTCCCCATCCACAAATTCCGATAATTCCAATCTTTTCTGAATCAACATTTTCTTGTACTGATAGGAAATCAACTGTTGCTTGAAAATCTTCTGTATTTATATCAGGAGATGCCATATATCTTGGTGTTCCCAAACTTTCTCCTGTAAATGATGGATCAAATGCAATTGTCAAAAATCCTCTTTCTGCCATTGTCTGTGCATACAATCCTGATGCTTGTTCTTTTACTGCTCCAAAAGGTCCTGATACAGCAATTGCTGGAAGTTTTCCTTCAGCATTCTTTGGTTCGTATAAGTCAGCTACCAAAGTTATTCCATAACGATTATGAAACGTTACCTTTCTATGATTTACCTTTTTACTTTTAGGGAATGTCTTATCCCATTCTTGAACTAAATTTAATTTTTCTTCCATAAAAAAACCTTCTTTCTTTTTATTTTCTATAATTGTTTAATTTTCTTTGCTGGAACTCCTCCAACAACTGTGTTTTCTTCTACATCCTTTGTTACAACAGCACCTGCTGCAATTATTGTTCCATCTCCTATTGTAATTCCCCCTTGATCTTGAAACTTACAATCACTATTGATAAATACATTTTTTCCTATGCTCAAATTCTTACCACAATCCGTATAAAATGGTTTTCAAATTTATAATTTTTCTCTTATAATAACCTTTCCTTCTACTTCCATGATAGAATCTTCATTTATAATTTCTCCAACAGAGTCTACTGTTATTGTTCCTGATTTTGGATTTTTAATAGATAACACATTTCCTTTTATATCTGCCTCTACTTCTGAATATTCAAAAGCTAAATCTGTATCTTCCATTGTGCAATTTATTA
>CALXJL010000104.1 GCA_944388615.1 uncultured Clostridia bacterium | reverse complement strand
ATTGAGAAAAGATTTAATAGAAATGAATAATAAAATGAAAAGTTTAGGTGAATCTCTTTGACATTTCTGGTAATCGTAATAAATTAGAACAATTAGAAAAACAAACATTGGAGCAGAACTTTTGGGAAAATTCTCAAAAGTCTGCAAATGTTTTAAAACAGATAAATAACATTAAGTCTAAAATTGAAAAATATGAAAAAATTAATTCAGAATTACAAGGTGTTTTAGATATTATTGAACTTTTATCACAAGAACAAGATGACAGTTTATTAAAAGAGGCTGAAAAAACTTCTCAAAAATTAAAAAATGATATAGCTAAATTAGAAATAAATACTTTACTATCTGGAAAATACGATTTTAATAATGCAATAATTGCATTACATTCTGGAGCCGGAGGTACCGAAGCACAAGATTGGGTACAAATGTTATTTAGAATGTATTCTAGATGGTGTAATTCAAATGATTATAAGATAACTGTACTAGATTATTTAGAAGGTGAAGAAGCTGGAATAAAAAGTATCACAGCTTTAGTAACTGGAGAATATGCTTATGGTTATCTAAAAGGAGAACAGGGAGTACATAGATTAGTTAGAATATCACCATTTGATTCAGGGCGGACGTAGACATACATCTTTTGCATCATTAGAGGTATTACCTGAAATAACTGATGATATAGAGATCGATATTAATCCAGATGATTTAAGAATAGATACATATAGAGCTTCGGGTGCTGGAGGACAGCATGTAAATAAAACTTCTTCAGCTGTAAGAATTACACATATTCCTACTAACATAGTAGTTTCATGTCAAAATGAGAGATCTCAGATACAAAATAGAGAAACAGCTATGAGAATGTTGAAATCAAAATTATTAGATTTAAAAGAAAAAGAACATAAATCTACAATAGAAGAATTAAAGGGCAATCAAATGGATATTGCATGGGGAAGTCAAATAAGGTCATATATTTTTTGTCCTTATACACTTGTAAAAGATCACAGAACAAATTATGAAGTAGGAAATGTTCAGTCAGTGATGGACGGAAATTTAAACGAATTTATAGAAAAATATTTGGAATATATACAAAAGAATAAATCATAATCTAAGAAATTGCAGCAAATAAATTATTTATTACATATGCACTTTCTATAGTTAAGAAAAATATAATATAAAGAGTTGGACTTATAATTAAATCCGATTTCTTACACTATATAAAGAAGGTGTCGAAAAAAATGAACACAATAGTAATAAAATTCGGAGGAAGTTCATTAGCCGACAATGAAAAATTAAAATTAGTAGCAAATAAAATTATAGAATATTATAATGAATATAAAAGAGTTGTAGTTGTTGTATCAGCTCAACGGAAAAACAACGGATAATTTAATAAAACAAGCAAAAGAACTATCTAAAATACCAGATAGTAGAGAAATGGATGTATTACTATCTACAGGAGAACAAATTTCAATGTCAAAATTATCGATTTTACTTATGGATATGGGGTATGATGCTATTTCCTTAACAGGTTGGCAGGCAGGAATAGTAACTAATGATAGTAGTATGAATGCAAAAATTAAATATATTGATAATAGAAGAATAATTAATGAATTAGATCTAGGAAAAATAGTAATTGTAGCCGGATTTCAAGGAATTTCCGAAGATGAAAACATAACTACCTTTGGAAGAGGTGGATCAGATACAACTGCAGTAGCGATAGCTAGTAGTTTAAAAGCAAAATGTTATATATTTTCAGATGTTGATGGAGTTTATACTGCAGATCCTCATAGAATAATATCTGCATATAAAATAGAAGAAATCTCATATGATGAAATGTTAGAAATGTCATCTGAAGGAGCAAAAGTATTACATGATAGATGTGTTGAGGTAGCACATAAATATAATGTACCTATAATTGCAAAAAGTACATTTAATAATAATCCTGGTACTGTTGTAAAAAATATAGATATAATTGAAGATGGCAAAATAAAAAGTATTGTAAAGAATGATAATCTTATATATGTTGTACTTGATATGTCAGATTCTGATATATCCTTATATTCTTTTATAAAAGATATTATAAAAATAACTGGTAATCATTTTTATATTTCAGACTCAAATGATAGAATTGAGTTTGTTATAAAAAAAGAAAACATCTGTGAATTAGATAAAATATTATTAGAATATAAACAAATTAATATTTCATATAAACCAATATCTAGAATAGCAATTATAGGAGAGGGTATACTAAATAAACTAAATACAATAGATGATATTATAAGTATACTAGAAGATAGTTCATCTAATATAACAAAGTTTAATATATCTGGTAATAGAGTAGACATTACACTATCAGATAAAGTAGATGATACAATCTTAGAAAAATTGCATAAATTATTATTCTAAAAAATAATAAAAGTCTATATAGTATTTATATAGGCTTTTATTTATTGAAAATGTCCTACATAATAGGAGGTAGTATGATTTATTTTATAACTTTTATTATTATTATATTATTGGTATTAACTAATGCAATTACAGATGCTCCAAATGCAATAGCTACATTGGTTGGAACAAATGTAGTTCCTTTTAAAAAGGCTGCTAGACTTAGTGCTATATTTAATATGATAGGAATATTAATAATGAGTTTTGTTAATATATCAGTTGCAAATTGTATAAGTTCAATGGTTAATTTTGATGATGGTATAATTGGAATCGTTAGTTTAGCATGTGGAATGACAGGTGTAATATTGTTTGCATTAGTTGCTATGAAATTTGGCATTCCAACAAGTGAAACACATGGTCTTGTAGCTGGGTTAACTGGAAGTTCATTAGCTATTTATGGATTAAATGCAATTAATTGGGATGAATGGAAAAATGTAGTAATAGGTCTGTTTTGGTCAATAATAGGAACATATGTTATAAGCAGAGTTTTAGTATACATTTTAAATAATAAAATAAAAAAATATCCTAAGAAGACTATAGAAAGATTACAAATTATAGGCTGTTGTGGAATGTCTTTTATGCATGGAGCGCAAGATGGACAAAAATTTATAGGAGTATTTATAATATTTATATCTATTGTAAAAGGATTAAATCTAGATACTTTTGTAAATCCAATGGATTTTATTCCAATTATAATATTTGTTGCTTTATTAATGTTTATAGGAGTGTCTATTGGTGGCAAGAATATTGTGCAAAATATAGGAAGTGATATGGTAAAATTAGATAATTATCAAGCTTTTATAAGTGATATATCCACTGTTATAACATTATTTTTAGCGAGTATGACAGGACTTCCAGTTAGTAAAAAAAAAAAAAAAACAGTATCAATTGTTGGAGTAGGTAAGGCAAATAAAAGTAAAATGGATAAATCTAAAATAATGAATATTATGAAAGCTTGGATATGGACATTTCCTGTATGTGGAGGTATGGCATGGATATTTGCAAAATTATCTATGATTATAATTTAATATAAGTTAGGTATTATATATGTTTTTTCTATAAAAGTAATCCCTTTTATTTACATAATATCATATTATATAAGAAGAACAAATAAAAGGGGGATAGATATGAATGTAAAAGATAAGAATGTAGGTTTTATACTTACAGGTTCGTTTTGTACTTTTAAGAAAACAATAGAACAAATTAAAAAATTGGTAGATATAAAAGCTAATGTTATTCCAATAATGTCTTTTAACGCATATAATTTAGATACTAAATTTGGAAAAGCAGAAGAACATATAAATAAAATAGAAGAAATGACTGGAAATAAAATTCTTCATTCGATTCAAGATACAGAACCTATTGGACCAAAGGGACTAACAGATATTATGGTCATTGCTCCAGCAACAGGTAATACTATTGCAAAACTTGCGAATGATATTATAGACACTCCTGCAACAATGGCTGCAAAGTCTCATTTAAGAAATAGTAGACCATTAGTTATAGCTGTATCTACAAATAATGCATTAGGCGCAAATGCTGTAAATATTGGAAAACTGCTAAATAGGAAAAACTATTATTTTGTACCTTGTAGACAGGATAACCCTATAACAAAACCAAAATCTATGGTGTTTGATCCTGAATATTTAATTCCTACAATCGAAAAAGCTTTAGACAAAGAACAAATACAGCCTATGCTATTATGAATATAAAATTTAAGAAATAGCTCTAAACAAATAGAGCTATTTCTTAAATTCGACTAATATTTCCATAGAAATCTTGGTATATCATAATCTATTAAGTCATATTTCCTAGAATAATCTTTGGTTTCTTTATTAGATAAATATACCTCGGATTTATTTTTTTGTAAAAATTCTATAATATCATAAACATCAATCCAAATTTGATTAGTACCATCTTTTTGAGATTCGTCAAATATAAGTTGAAGACCGGAAATGAAGATGTGGAACATTAATATTATTAACATTTTCCTTTGCACTATATCCAGTCATGCCTAAATAACCTATAACATCACCAGCAGTCACAACTTTACCTTCATAAATATTTTCTGCAAACGGATGATCTTTTCTTAGATGTGCGTAATAATAATATTTTTTACCATCAAAAATTACCTTATTTACCATAAAGGTTGCTTGAGATATATCATAATGATAAATATTTTCT
>CALXJL010000103.1 GCA_944388615.1 uncultured Clostridia bacterium | reverse complement strand
ATTTGAAAAATATAGGATAATACAAGATAGAATTTATGTATCAGATTTTGATGAACTTTTATTAAATACTAAAAAGTTAAATAAAAAAAGAAAATAAACATTATGGAGGAATGAAAAATGGATAAAGATAAGAAGAAACAAGGTAAGTTTATATGTTTTGCAATCCTATACATTATTAGTGCTGTTATGGGGATTTTTGCAATGTTATATGCTGATATAGAATTAAAAAACTTATTAAATTTTATTGGAAGGGGATTATTATTTTGGATAATTACTGAAGTAATAATATTAATATTTACTATTTTTATAAATAAAAAAACTGACAATAAAATGAGTGAAGATGAAAGTCAGAGATTTATAGTACCATATTTCATTTTTAATACTGGAACTCTAATTTTTAGAGCATTAACAATGGAAGGTTCATCAAAAATTCTAGGTATTATATTAGGATTCTTTCTTTTTAACTTTTTACCAATAATCTTTACAGGAGGAGCTAGAACTAAACTTAGTGGGGTTACCTTAGGAAGTTCTACTCATTCAAGTGGTAAAGATAATGGTATAAAAACACAGGTAATTTATGATCAATTTGGTAATAAAATAGCTTCTTCTACTACATATAATGACGGAATATCTGGTGTAGAGAAGACTTATATCAAAGACAACCTAGGTAATACAGTAGGTGAATCTACGTCTATAGACGGTTATACTAAAACAAAAATTAATACAACTGGTAGATTTTAATATATTATATTATGTTCATAAAGAAAATCAAAATTATTTTAAATTCTATTTATTAAATTAAATAAGTTTGATATGATGTTAAAGGAAAAAAATTTTTAAGGGAATATAAGGATGAAAGAAATTACATTTCCAGATTTAAACTTAGTATTTAATATAGATAGTATAGCAATAAATATTGGTGGAATAAGTATTTATTGGTATGCAATTCTCATAGTAAGTGCATTTATTATAGGAATCATATTTTGTAAGAATGATGATGGAAAATATAGTGTAAAATTCGATGATATTTTAGAACTTATGATTATGTTAATACCTATATCTGTTATAAGTGCAAGAATATATTTTGTACTTTTTAAATTAAACTACTATATACAAAATCCAATTGAAATATTTGATATAAAAAACGGTGGATTAGCAATTTATGGAGGGATAGTAGGAGCTATTATAGTAATACTAGCTTTTTGCAAAGCAAAGAAGATAAATACATTAGATATGCTTGATTATATTGTACCATATTCAGCTCTTCGGTCAATCAATTGGAAGATGGGGGAACTTTTTTAATGTTGAAGCACATGGAATAGAAACAGATAGTATATTCAGAATGGGTATTTATGAAAATGGAAGCTATATAGAAGTACATCCAACATTTCTATATGAATCAATTGCTTGTTTTACTATATTTATTATTTTATATATTATTAGGAATAAAAGAAAATATAAAGGTCAACTTACATATATTTATTTGGCTTTATATGGCTTTGTTAGAGCATTGATAGAAGGATTAAGAACAGATAGTTTAATGATAGGTTCTTTTAGAGTATCACAAGTTTTGTCAATCATATTATGTATTACATTTAGTATAATTGTGATATACAAAGAAATAAAATATAAAAGGGAAAATAGTAACGATGAAAAATAAGAAAGTAGCACTAATAATATTAGGAATAAGTATTATTGTATTAGACCAAATAACTAAAGCAATATTAAGTGGAAAAAATCTTATAATTATTCCTAACATACTTAATTTTACATATACAGAAAATACTGGAGTAGCATTTGGAATAGGTTCGAATAACTTAATTTTAATAATTATATCTAATATTGTAGTCTTAGGAATTATTATAAGATTCATAAAAGAAAGAAAGGAACAAGTTAATTTTAGTATTTTATTTTCACTGGTATTGATACTTTCAGGTGGAATAGGAAATCTAATTGATAGGATAGTTAAGGGATATGTCATAGATTTTATAGATGTAAATCTCTTTAACTTTCCTAATTTTAATGTGGCCGATATAAGTATTATAATAGGAATTGGCATATTACTCATAGTAATTATAAAGTCATTTTTTAGTAAAAAGCTATAAAAAAATTATGGTAAAAAATAATTAGTTATGATACAATACAAAAAGTTGAATAATTAGAAAGTAGGGAATGTTAATGAAGAAAATTTTTCTAGTAATATGTATTATATTGTTATTAGGTACTATGATATTAAGTTTAACAGGATGTGGCAATAACAATCAAGAAGAGAAGAGTCAAGAAGTACAAAATCAAGGAGAGGTATCTGACCAAACAGAAACTGTACAACTTAATGATGAATTAAGTGATATATGTGGATTTGCACAAGAGATACAAAATAATCAATATAAAATAGTGGGATTAAAAACAAATGGAGAACCAATTAACATTACAAGTTATGGAAGTACAATGTATGAAGCTTTAGATTATTCTAGTGGAAGTATATATTTACAAAGAGAAAATAATTTTTATTCAATAGATTTAACTAAGGGAAATAGTAATTATGAAGTAACAAAAGTATTCACTTATGATATGGAATATACTTCATATTACAAGCAAATGGGAGTTTACGAAGGAAAAATATATTTTAAAGAATATGAAGGACCATTACTTGCTTATGATATATCTACTGGTAGTACAAAAACTGTAATAGACACAGAGGAAATTGTGCATTTCTATATAAATAAAATAAATGGCAAAATATATTATACAGAAAGAAATCCAGGATGCAATCTTAAAGAATATGATATAACAACAGAAGAAATAAAGGAAATAGATAGTGCATCAAACGAAATGATTGGAAGCAGAAGATACTATTATAATATTAGTTTAATTGTAGGAAATGCAAAAGATATAATATACAACAAAGAAGAACAAGAAAATGGCACAAGAACTACAAAATATTATCTATATAACATAGCATCAGGACAAAAAACAGAGCTAGACAGTACATTTATGAGCGGAATTTATGTAGATGAAAAACTATACTATGTAGCAACCAGCGGTGGAGACATGATGTATCCAAATTATGTTTTAAAGGTTAATTCAAATGGAACAGATACAGTAGTTATGGAAGAACAAGAAAATGATTTCATAGATTTCTATGATTTAGGAAACGGAAAAATTCAAGCTGTAATGAGCTGGGGACAAGACATAACAACTGCTGGAGAGCAAGCTTATGTTATAGATAAAGAAACATTAGATATTGAAAAAACAAATCACAGGTATAGTTTAGTATATTTAATACAAGAGCCTGATAAGAAAATATTAAATATAGAGAATACTGAAAGTGAAGCAATAATTATGCCAGACTAAGCAATACAATTATCTAGTATGCCATATACTTATAAAGCAGTATATAGAGTAAATAATCAATAATATTGTTGAAAGAAGTTGATAATATGGGAAAGAAAAATAAAAAAAAGCAAAATATTAAAAACAAAGTGATTCTATGTGTAATAGGAACTATTTTAGGAGTAATAGAATTGCCAATCCTATTTTATTTAGAACAAAATTTGGGTGTGAAAGATTGGCTTTCATTCTCTTTTATAATTATTTATTATATTGTCTTTAGATTATTGCTATTTGGAATACAAAAAATATTAATTAATAAAAAAATATTGAAATATTATTCGGAAAATTTAGATTATTACAAGAAAGAAGAAAAAAGTATCAGAGAAAGTCGAAACCTAGATTACAAAAAAGGAATGGATAGATTTTGGGCGAGATTATGTTTTATGATTTGCTATTTAACGGTATTTATAATAGCAATGATAATGGATGGAAGAATAGGAACAGGCGGATCTATATTCCTAGTATTATTAGTCAATATCCCACTGATTGTAGCATCTAAGCCACCAATAGATTATACATTTTCAAGTTTAAATCCTCTTGAAGAAAAAACAAGTTATACAGGGAAGAACATGAATAATGAAAAGAAGTTTGATTTAGGAATTAGAAGAACATATATCAGAGATCAATTTGGAAATATAACAGGTGATGCAACAAGTTATAAGATAGGAGATGTTGGTTTTACAGAAGTTAGAGATAAAGAGGGAAGAATAACAGGTGAAGGAACATCATATGGCAATATTTCAACATATCAAAGGAAGAAATAGTTATTAAAATTCATTTATATAAATTTATAAAGGGGGAATTTTTTATGAAAAAGAAAATTTTAGGAGTAGGAATTGTAGTAGTTCTTATACTAATGCTAATTATATTAACAGGATGTGGCAATGATTCAACTGAAAAAAATAATGATGGGGGAGATAATTCATCAAGTAATACTCAAGATGTGGAATTATATCCAGTAAAGGATGAAGAAACAGATACATATGGATATGTAGACAATACAGGAAATTGGGTAATTGAACCTAAATACGAATCAGCTTCTGGATTTGACCCAGAAACTGGTCTAGCAATGGTTTGGACTTCTAATAAAGGTTTTGATCATGGATTCATCAATAAAAAAGGAGAATTGGTAATAGAAGATAAATATGGACGTGGTACGAGCTCATTTTATAATGGTTATGCAGTAGTAGAAACAGAAATCAAAGGAGGAAGTTCTAATACATATTATACGAAAATGTTAATTGATAAAGACCAAAATGTAATTATTCCAGATGGAAA
>CALXJL010000102.1 GCA_944388615.1 uncultured Clostridia bacterium | reverse complement strand
CGAACATTATTTCATTTAATACATAGTAATTTTAGTTCCAAATTTCGACATTACACAGTTTAATTTACATACCCTAATATTATTCAGAATATACTAATTTTGCATGTATTATAACTCTATATTTATTATTATTAGCACATGTATATAATGTAAGAATTTTATCAGTTGTATTTATATCTACATTAAAATCGTGAATACTTCTATTTTTTATTGTGTTTATGAATTCTTGTTCTTCATCTGTAGTACTAAAATATGGTGTTGTACAATATGTTTCAGCTTTAACCTTATATAAAGAAAAAATTTCCCATGTCATTTTTTTAGATAGAGTATTAAAAAATATGTATTTATTATCTGGATTAGTATACCAAGATTCATTCTGAGTTAATTGAAGAGATCCAAACATACTACTATCTTTTCTATTATGACCATATAAAACTGTATTAAGATCTAATTCATCAAAATGATTTCTATAGTCAGCAAATATCCATCCTGCACTATTTCTTTTTTTGTTAAAATTATGATTTATATAGTAACTATTATCTGAAGATTGAACAACAGCATAATTTACATCTGTATTATTTACTTTAAGCCATCCTACTGTATCTGGATTTTCTGCTATTAATGAAGAGAAATCTACATCTAAAACAGGATAATTTTCAGATATATCTTCTTGAGGGTCTGCTATATCTAATAAATTATTATATAAATCTTGATTTTCACTATTTTCTGAATACCAATTAAATAGTATAAAAAAAGCATATATTAAAAGTATAATAGATATTATACGAAATAAAATTAAAAAGATCTTCTTTTTCATTTATATCACCAATTTAAGTATACAAAGAAAATATAATAATGTCAAATTATAAAATTGACAATTAGTAATAATTAAAATATAATTGCATATATAAATAAAAAAGAAAAGGGGAGTAGGGATGGAAGAAAAAAATGATTTAAACAAAGAAGATCTAAAAAAAGAAACAGTAGATACTGTTAATCAAGTGAAAGAGACAATGAAAAATGTAGACATTAAAAATGAGGCAAAAGTAGCAAAAGGATTTTTAGGCTCATTAATTAAAGATCCATTTTCAACAATTAAAGAAATAGTTGATGATTCAAACAATAAGCATTTTAAAACAGCAATTATATTTATATTAATATGGACAGTTGTTGTATTTATTAAAGCTTTATCAGTAAAATATTGGAAATTTAATATTTTATTTGATAATATATTATCATTAATTAAATCTATAATAGCTCCAGCTTTAGAAATAATTGTTATGTCTGCGATAATATATTTTATGAATAAAAATAACAAAAAATCATTACCTACAATAATAACTGCAGTTACAACAGCAAAAGTTCCAGTTATTTTGGCATCTGTAGTAAGTCTATTAACATTAATAAGTTCAAGTGTATATAAACTTACAAGTCCATTTTCTTCATTATGCTCTGTTATAAGTACAGTATTAACATATTTTGTAGCAAAAAGTATTTGTAACGAAGAAAAAAACTCTGTATTTTTCAAAAAATATGTTGCAATAATGGCTATATATTATGTGGCATATATATTGATTTCATTTTTAGAGATATATATTTAGAGTTGAATATTATGTAAAACTGTGATAAAATAAGTGCGTACATTGACGTAAAAGTACAAATTTTCGTACTTTAGAAAAAGTTTATTTAATGATAAAGCTAATAAATTATTATTTAAATGCATTATCATTTATACTAAAGGGCGAAAAACTAGCCAAACCAATTATAATGAAAGGAGAAAGAAAATGACAGAACGGCGGTTGTTAGTACTCGTTGTTGAGTTCAAGAATGAGGAAGAAAAAGAAATTATAGCAGGAATGTATGAACATGAGTTTATACGGGATGAGATGAGAAATAAAATCATCTTTTGCGAAAGTAAAGGGGCAATGGTTTTGGTTGTTCCTGATATGTTCGATTATATTAAAGTAGTCGTATCAGAATTAAAAAAAGTTTTGTCCCACGCTAAGTTATTCCTCATGAAGGAGTATGAGGGTGATAACCTAGATATGTGGTGGAATCTCTGTATAAGGGAATTGAAACTCTTTGAAACGGAAAATAACTCTGAAGAGAAGAACTTCATTGAGGAAAAATGTACAGAAGAGATTCAGACTAAATATACAGAAAAGCCATTAGAAGAAAAGGATTTTACAGAAGATCATGCTAAAGGAGATCCTCTTGTAGAAGGGGACTCAATGGTGGAGGAAAGCTCAGTATATATCGTTACAACTGAAGAAAATTCAGAAGAAACCTTAATTGAAAAAACTAAGGAGTTAGACGATTCTGAGGGCATGATAAATGCTGAAACTTTTTTAAGGAAGGTAATTCATCCGGGGATGACAGCAGATGACACAGTAAACAAAGTGCTTGAAGAGTTATCTTTAACACAACTTTTTATCCCGTTATTTAAGAGGGCTATAAAAGTTGATAAAGTAACTTGGGAGCATTTAGGGTTAACATCTCCATATAAGCGGAAAAAATTCATAAAAGAATTTTCTATGCGAATAGAGGAAAAAGGGATTGAACCCATAAGGCTTCCGTACTTCATGGCAAAACTCAAAGAAGTGTATGACTCTTTATCATATGGTATTCACGAAGAATCTTCGCAAAGAAAACAGGAGAAGGGGAAACTTGATTCTGTAATAGAAAGCCTTAAGGCTAAGGGAAAGGAGATTACCGTGGAAAACTTATTAAATGAGATTGGACTCGAAAAGTTATCCATGGAAAAACAGGATGCAATAAGAACATGTATCGAGAAATTTAAAAATTCAACTGATGATGCAGATACATTTGTTGAAAATATGAATTTGGAAGAAAGATTAATTCTTGCATCAATGTTGGATGATACATTCCCAGAGGAAATTGAAGTTCAAGAACTTCTTCAGGAGTTGAAGAAATTCGGCTAAAAGTTAGATAATTGGTTTGGTAATGGCGTAGACTTTAGGGTTTACGTCATATTTTTTTAATTAAAATATTGAAACAAAACATAAAATATGTTAAACTAGAAAAAATTTACAAAAGATATAATAGAAATAGTGCATTATTGATCTATTTCAATTTATGAAAATACTTAAGAATATATGAAATAAGAAAGGAATAGAAAAATGGCTAGAAAAATTGAAGTAGAGGAAATAATAGGACTATTACAAAAGGGGTTTAAAGAAGAAGTAATTTCTTTTGAATTACATTTGCCAATAGAATATATTAAAGAATGTAAAAGGCAATTAGATAAAAAGATGGAAATAAAAAAAGCAAATCAACAAAATGCATCAAAAAGTACTAAAAGTAAACCAACAGTTACATATGAAAAAATAAAAGAAATGAAGGAAAAATATCATAATCTTAAAAATAGAGATTTATTTACACAAGAAATAGAATCAATAAAAAAAGTACAACAATCAGATGAAGAAAAAATGAAGATTGAAAAAGCAATACATAAAGTTGAAGAAAAGATAGAAAAGACACCATCTGAATTAGATGATGAAACATTAAGTTCAATACAAAGAATAGCACAAGCCATAAAAAAGATAAGTGAATATAATTTAACAATAGATCAATACAATGAACTAATGAATCTTTTAGATACATTAGATGAGTATAGAAAAGATAAAAAAACAAATGAAAGTTTAATTTTAGTAAAACAAAGAATAACAAGAAGACTAGTAGATACGATAGATGAGCAACTGAGAATGACCGAGGATGAGAAAGAATTACAAACATTGAGAAATATTCTACCTAAAATAAGCAAAGGAATTACTAAGTTTACAATCGATGTTATTAGAAGAAAATTAAACAATAAAATAAATATGCTAAGATCTAAAAATCAACATAAAGAAAACATGTCCGATAATGTAATAGAAATAGCAGAAAGTATTGCAACAGGGAAATTGCATTATAAACAGGCAATACAGGAAATTGAATCAGAAGCAAAGCATCTTGTTTCTAGTAAACCTCAGACTAAATTTTCTCTTACACAAGAACAACAAAAATCACAAATAGTAAATAATATCTGTGAAGAATTAGTGCGAAATGCAGATAAATACAAAATAACTAATTATGAACAAGCAATAGAGTTTTTAAACAAATTAAATGGAGGAAATAAGAACAAGTCTATAAGAGTTATAGTACAGAATTTAGCTACCAGAAAAGAATATGAGCAAGCATATAAAATATGTAATGCGCATATCAAACCAGCCAAAAGTATGGAGGATTTAAATAATCCTGACAATCTTTTTTTCAAGGATTTAAGAAAAGATGTTATATCTAAGGAATTATCAGATAGAATAATAATGGTTATAGAAAAAGATATAGATACTAAATCTGCCATTGATATTGTATCTTCTGTAGAAGATACAATAAAAAAAGAGATGATAAATCCAAGAGTTATTAAATTAGGAAATACAGCAGATAAATTAAAAACAATTACATTAGAGGATATTTATAATTCAGAAATAAATGAAAAAGATGAATATACTAGAACAGAGCGGAAAATAAATATAAAAATGAGTGGAATATTTTAGTAAAAATTGCATATAATATATTAAAATATGAAATTATTTACACATATTCCACTGTAAATTATCCAGGGTAATTTCATCGATTATTACAAGATTGTAATATTTCCAATAAATAGGAATGGTTTATTAAACAGTTAAACA
>CALXJL010000101.1 GCA_944388615.1 uncultured Clostridia bacterium | reverse complement strand
GAAATATAGTTTTAACACCTATTTTTTTTAAAAGGATATTAGAGATGAAGTCATTGTGGATTTGGCAAGAAATCAAGGTGGATTTATCACAAGAATTAATAAAGTGAGGGTGTTGAACATGGAACAAGTAGATGTTTATAATAGATTTAGAGAAAAGACTGGGAATGTAAAAGGAAGAAAGGAATTAAATAAAGGAGAATTTAGAATTTCAGTTCATATTTGGATTAAAGACCAACAAAATAGGATACTTATTGAAAAAAGATCAAAAAAAGAAGATAAATTTCCTGGAATGTGGGCTCAAGTAGGTGGAGGAGTTAAAACTGGAGATACTAGTAAAATTACAGTGTTTAAAGAATGTAAAGAAGAATTAAACTATAGCGTAAAAGAAGAAAATTTATTTTATATAGGTTCTTATATTAGAACTAAAGATATTGTAGATGTTTGGATGGTTAATCAAGACATAGATATTGATACTTTAAAATTACAAGAAGATGAGGTGGCAGATGTTAAATTGGTAACATTTGAAGAATTTGATAAAATGATAGAGAATGAAAAAGTTGTACCATCAATAAAACCATCATATAGTCTAGTGAAGAATTTTAACAATTGTTATATGAATTAAATTTATTTAAAACATAATAATAGCTATTTAATAATTAATTACTTATTAGTAACAGTTTTCATATTAAAATATAGTAAATTCAAAGAATCTATGATATACTAATAAATAGTTAATAAAAATCAGAGGAAAAAAGATGATTGATTTTACAAATGCGACAGAAGAATTTAATAATTATAAAGGTTCAGAAAAGAAGAAAACTTTAATATATAATAATAAAAAATATTTAGTGAAATTTCCAGATCCAGTTAGAGAAAAGAATAGAAATATATCATATATAAATAATGCCTTTTCTGAATATATTGGAAGTAATGTATTTAATATAACGGACATAAAAACACAAAATACAGTTTTAGGAAAATATGAGTATAATGGAAAAGAAAAAATAGTATGTGCATGTGAAGATTTTACAGATGACGAACACGTATTATATGAATTTGAAAATCTAGTATTAAGTACAAATCTTGATAAGAAGATAGAAACAGAATTAAATGATATAATGGAAGTTATAGAAGAAAGTAAAATGATTGATACAGAAAGTACGAAAAGAGAATTTTGGAACATGTTTGTCATAGATAGCATAATTGGAAATACTGACAGAGATAACGGAAATTGGGGTTTTTTATTAAATAAAAAAACAGGAAAGATTGAATTTTCTCCAATATATGATTGTGGCTCATGTCTAAATCCAATGCTTGAAGATGAAGAAATTAAGAAAATTAATGAAGTAGAATTAAAAAATTTAGCAATAAATTGCTACTCTTGCCTAAAAGAAAATGGAAAAAAAATTAATTATATGACATATATAAAACAAATGAAAAATGAAGAGTGCAATGATGCTATAAAGAGGTTATTTGCGAATATAAAAATAGATCAAATAAAAAGCTTTATTGATAATATAGGATGTATGTCAGATGTAAGAAAAGACTTCTACAAGAAAATTATAGAACATAGATATAAGATTATAAAAAAGATATATGAAAATATAAAATAGTATAGGAATAATATAAAACAAAAAGAATTGGAATTATCCAATTCTTTTTGTGTGACATTAAAAGATAAGATCAGGGAATTTCTTCCCTGCTTTTTCTGCTGCTAAGGATAGAGCAATCCAAACTTGCTCTACTGAAACCTTTATATCGCAGATTGAAAAATTTTCCGCTAGACCGATAATCCTAGAGGAACAATTTTCAGCATTTTTAAATAAAGGTTCATAAAACCTTTCTGTATGCTTACCGATAGTTACTTCATAGACTTTCCGACCTATATAATATGCATTAACTGCCATTGTTATATCTCCTTTCAAAAAAATATTATAATTATATTATACTATAATTAACAGTTTTTTTCAAATTATACCAAAATGTGAAACTCTTCATTTTGTTACAATCATGTTATTTATTAATGAACAGAAATTATATAATATAGTAGATTAATTAAATTTCATTGTATAAAAAAAGTATTTGTGATATGATAATTTCAAAATAAGAAATATCTGATGAAGATTCAATTAAAAAAGAGATATAGAAAGATAGACTAATAAAATTTAATTAATCCAGCAAATATTACTTTAAATTTAATAAAAAAGTAAAAGGAGAAGTAAAAATGTCAAATGTAAAAGAAGTATATGAAAGCATTATTATGAATGGATTTTATGATGAGAAATATGGAATGAAATCTAAAATGATAGATGGAAAAAAACACGGAGTTTGTATAGACTTTTCGCTAGAATTAATTGAAAAGTTAAGACAAAATGGATATTTAGCAGGATTAATATCAACATTGAATGAAGATAAAGATTTGC
This sequence comes from uncultured Clostridia bacterium, assembly GCA_944388615.1. Lineage (GTDB taxonomy): Bacteria > Bacillota > Clostridia > TANB77 > CAG-508 > CALXJL01. Next base: position 2,409 of record CALXJL010000101.1, on the reverse strand, counting down.
ATGCAGCAGTAGTATACAAAAATTTAGAAACAGAGGAGGTAAATATTGCTGATCCAGTAGCTGATGTAAGAAAATTAACAGGTTTAACAGATGAACAAAGACAAAGAGTAATAGAAGCGATTCTTAGAATTGAAAATTGGAATAGAAAAATAGAAGATTATATAAAAGAATATGGTGTAATAACAGCCTATAATGATGATCTATCAAAAAGTATTGAGAGTGTAAGAGATAGAGAAGAGTTAGAGGCGGTTCCAAGTATTAATAAGGAGATACCTAAAAAAAGTAAACCAATTCAAACTTTAACAGCACTATCTCAGGTGAAAAATGTAGCAGATGGACCAACTTTATTAGCATGTCAAACTTTATATAAAAAAGGAATAAGTACTTATTGTAGTAATTATGAGCCAAATGGTTGTGTATCAATAAATGTTGATTATAATTCACTATCAGAAGAGAATAAAGAGATAGTATTAAAACTTAAAGAAGAAAATCCAGAAAATTATTATATAAAAAATAAAACAGGATTTTATGGATTGTTGGGAGATAATGATGAAATAACAGAAGATAATTTAATGGAATTGGTTTTTGGATTTAATGAGACTAAGGGTACAACTATTCCAGAAATCAATTTAGAAATGAATCAACTTATATCAATGCTAAAAAAACAACCATATTTACAAGGAGTATATACAAGACAAGAAGTTCTAGATAATAAGTATCATTTATCAATTAAGTATGATCTTTTAAGTGATAGTGAAGCAACATGTAAATCATCCGAATCAGATAATAATAATCAAATAGCTATTAACGAAGGGCTATTATACTCTAAAAAATATGACCGATTTTTTAAGGATGATGTAGCAAAATCTAGATATATAGAGAGTTTATATCGACAAGAACATGATTTAAGAACAGAAGAAGAAATAGCAAAAGAAGGTGGAGTATTTTATGATACGGAAAGACAAATGTTTTTTGAAACAGAAAAAGAAGCAGAGTTATATAGTCGAAAAGCAGAAGAATATGAAAACGAAAGTATTGTAACAATTACAGATATGGTAGAAGCAGATATGGACAGAAGAGTATCAAAAACAATAACAGATAAAATTAAAAACTTTTTTAACAGGATGATAGATAAATTAAAAGGAAAAGAGGATAGAGAGTGATTGATTATAACAAAAGATTAGTTGAAGTTGATGAAATATTAAAACATTTATCTAAAAATGATTATGAAAAAATTCCAAAAGAGATAAAAGAGGTAATAAGGGAAAACAAAGATAAAGAGTATCAGTGGAAATATGATGAAAAAAAGAAATTGAAAGAACAAAAAGTAAGTGATGATACAATCGCAATTTTGTCATATATCAATATGGAATATCTACTAAATAAAGAACAAAAAGCATTTGTTGAAAAATTGCATCAAATAAATGATCAAAATCACATAAAAAAAGAAATATTTACTGAAACTAAATATGATAAAAAAGAATTATTTACAAAGAAAAATAATGATAAAAAAGAGCAGTCAAAACAAATTTTAGTATTAGAACATAAAGAAAATATATTTAAAAGACTATTAACTAAAATCTTAAATAAAATAAAAAATTTTTAAATAAAAGTATTGTAAATGTGCTGATGAAACAGAAGTTGTTTTTAAGATATTAGAATAAAAGATATAATAATATTGTAAATGTATTTATGGAGGTAATCATTATGTCTATAGAAAAACAAAAATTATATAATGAAATTGAGAATTTACCAGAGGAACTAACAAATCAAGTTATTAATTTTATTGAATATTTAAAACTGTCATATATAGATACAGAAGCTCCAGATAGTGTAACAATAAAAAGAAAAAAAGATTTAAAAGAAAAGTTACAGAAAGGATTAGATGATATAAAAGCAAACAAGGTATTTTCTTTAGATGAAACTTTTGCTAAAATTGATAACATATAAAAAGAATGGAGTAATGTCATGAAAAAATATATAGTCGAAATTTCTGAAACAGCTGAGCAAGATTTAGAAAATATTATTTCATATCTACGATTTAGCTTGGAAGGAGATATTATAGCTGATAAATACAAAATTTTATTTAAGCAAGAATTGAAAGATTTAGAGAATATTGCAGGGAATATGCCTATTTTAAGCGAAGATTTAACTGGACATAAAAACATTAGAAAAATTAATGTTAATTTTTGCTAGCTATTTTTTTCTTTCTGGAATTTATATTAAAGGCACGTATATCCCTATAAATCACAAGATTTATTGTAGATAAAATATATCTGTTAGAGGTATCAATGATATCTCTTTTTTCATATTCTATAACACACTTTAATCATAGAGGCATAATTTAAAATATCATTCATAAAATTAAACAAAACAAAAAAAGGAGTAGAGCAAATATGAAAAGCGGAC
>CALXJL010000100.1 GCA_944388615.1 uncultured Clostridia bacterium | reverse complement strand
CAAATGCACCACCACAAATAAATAAAATATTTGATGTATCTATTTGAATAAATTCTTGATGTGGATGTTTTCTTCCTCCTTGTGGTGGAACAGAAGCAACAGTTCCTTCAACTATTTTTAATAAAGCTTGTTGTACTCCCTCTCCACTAACATCTCTTGTTATTGATGGATTTTCAGATTTTCTTGATATCTTATCGATTTCGTCAATATATATTATTCCACGTTCTGCTTTTGCAACATCGAATTCAGCTGCTTGAATAAGTTTTAAAAGTATATTTTCTACATCTTCTCCAACATATCCTGCTTCTGTTAAAGTTGTTGCATCTGCTATTGCAAATGGTACTTTAAGTATCTTTGCTAAAGTCTGAGCCAAAAGAGTTTTACCAGATCCTGTTGGGCCTAATAATAAAACATTACTTTTTTGTATTTCTACATCGTCTTCTTTAACATTTTCATCTTGATTATTTATTCTTTTATAATGATTATATACTGCAACAGATAAAGTCTTTTTAGCTTGTTCCTGTCCTATTACATATTGATCCAAAATATCTTTTATCTCTGCAGGTGTAGGTAATTTTTCATCTTTCGCTAATTCATATCTTTCATAATCTTCGCTCATATAAGATGATTGATCTATAATGTTGTTACATACTCTGATACATTCATCACATATATAAACTCCTGGCCCCTCCACAATTTTCTCTACTGCATCTTGTGATTTTCCACAAAATGAACATATTACTTTTTTATTTTTATCATTATTCGCCATTTTTTTATATCATTCCTCTCATAAAGTTAAATATAATTAACTTCTTTTGTCCATTATACCATCTATTAGTCCATACTTTAAAGCTTCTTCTGCTGTCATATAATTATCTCTTTCTGTATCTCTCTCAATCACCTCTAAAGGTTGGCCTGTTCTAGCACTTAGTAATTTATTTAATTTTTCTCTAGTTTTTACCATATGATCTGCATGGATTTTAATTTCTGTTGTTTGACCAGATAAACCGCCACCAGCAATTAGTGGTTGATGAATTAATATTTCTGCATTTGGTGTAGCAAATCTTTTTCCTTTTTCACCTGATGCTAATAATACAGCTCCCATACTAGCAGCCATACCAACACATATAGTTGATACCGGACATTTAATATAGTTCATTGTATCTACTATTCCCATTCCATCTGTTATTGATCCTCCTGGACTATTTATATATAGAAAAATTTCTTTATCTGGATCCTCTGACTCTAGGAATAATAATTGTGCAATTACTAAACTTGCAGATGTTTGATTAACATCTTCACCTAAAAATATTATTCTATCTTTTAATAAACGTGAAAAGATATCATATGATCTCTCACCTCTTGATGTTTGTTCTATTACATAAGGTACTAAACTATTTTTTTCTAACATAAATTTTCCTCCTTTATATGTATATGCTAATTTTCATATACAGTTACTTTAATAATATATATTTTTTAAGCAGAAAAAGCTAGTGGTAAATAAATTATTAAATTATTTCCTCTAACTTTCTCCAATTATACTATTTTATTTTTGCATTATCTATTATAAGTGAAATAGCCTCTTCAGTTTTTAATGTATCTTTTATGTAATTAACTAATTGTTCGTTATTTTTAAGCTCTTCTGCTTTTCTACCATAAACTTTAGCCATTTCTTCTATTTTTTCGTCTACTTTAACTTGATCTGCTTCAATATTTTCTTCTTTAACTATAGCCTCTAAAACTAATCTTGTTTTTACTGTTTTTTCAGCTTGGTCTGCATATTCTTTCTTTACTTCGTCCTTTGTTTTTTGCATAAAAGATAAATATTGTTCTAATGTCATTCCTTGGTAAGAAAGTCTAGTTTCTAAATCCCTTAATATATTATCAGTTTCTGTTTCTATCATTCCAGATGGTATATCAATTTTTGTTTTTTGACTTACTTGTTCAATTGCTGCTTCTTCTAATTCTGTTTTTGCTCTTTGTTCATTTTCTTTTTCTAATTTTTCTTTTATACTATTTTTTAATTCTTTTAAAGTATCAAATTCTGAAACATCTTTTGCAAAATCATCATCTATTTTTGGTAATTCTTTTTCTTTTATTTCATGTAATTTTACTTTAAATACTGCATCTTTTCCTGCTAAATCAGCTGCATGATATTCTTCTGGGAATTTAACTTTTATATCTTTTTCTTCTTCAATCTTCATTCCTATTATTTGATCTTCAAATCCTGGTATAAAAGTATTACTTCCTATAGTTAGTTCATAATTATCACTTTTTCCACCTTCGAATGGTACACCATCTACAGATCCTTCAAAATCTATTACAGTAATATCATCTTTTTTTACAGCTCTATCTTCTACATTTACTATTCTAGCATTTCTTTCTGCCATATGTTTAAGTTCATGATCTATATTTTCGTCAGTTACATTATACTCTACTTTTTTTAGTTCTATACCTTTATATTTAGCAACTTTAAATTCTGGTTTAACTTGTACAACTGCTGTAAATATTAAATCTTTTCCTTTTCCAATTTGGGTAATATCTATATTTGGATTACTTACTGCTTCTATATTATTTTCTTTTAATTCTTTTTCATACACTTCTGGAACAATCTCATTAAATGTATCTTCATAAAAAATTTCACTACCATATTGTTTTTCAACCATTGCCATTGGTGCTTTACCTTTTCTAAAACCTGGTATTGAAAAATATTTTGCACTTTTTGCATATACTCTTTTCATTGCAGAATCAAATTTTTCTGCCTCAATTGTAAATGTTAATTTTACTTCGTTTTTGTTTTCTGTTTTTTCTACATTAATACTCATTTAATTCAAATCCTTTCATGATTGTAATAATTCTATTTTTATAAGCTTACTCATTATACCATATTTTTTTATTTTTGCAAGGGTTTTTGTACTTTTATTTGAATTTTCAATGAATTTCGGGTATGTTTCTTAGGAATTATCTTTATAGCTATACTTAATTTATATGTAATAATATTTATATCTTCACTTAACAAATAATACTTCTACAATATTTTCATATCTATCTTTTAATATTTCTCTAGTTCTTGAGCTTAGCTTATTATAATCTCTTTCTAGTTTTTTTCTTACATATTCTTTTCCATCAGATATAGGTAAATTCATTTCTTTATATACTAAAGAAAATAAAGATGGTATACAATCAAAATGTGCTATTACATCTGCGTCTGCTACACATTGTTCTTCTATTGTATTTCTTGGTCTATCCTTGCTTCCTCTATGATTTAATACGCATTTTTTTACTCTTTCTATTCTATCTTTTGGATAGTTTAATTTAGTTAATAATTTCTCCGCTATTTCTGCTCCATAAATATGATGTTGTTCTCTTTCTCCATACTCTGATGGCATTGCTATATCATGCAATAATGCACCTAACTCTACAATTTCGACATCAGCACCTATTTCTATATCTGGTTTTAGACTTCCATGATAATCATTTCCACCACTAATATATTTTTCTTGGCACATTCTTAATATCTCTTTTACACTTTTTATCTCCATCTGAATAAGTAGTATGCATATGTAAATTAATCATTTTATTCCCACTATTAATTATATATATTCTTTTATTATATCATAAATCTTATGTGTTGGAAGTCCCACAGCAGATGTGTAATTGCCTTCTATTTTATCTACAAATACGCAAAACTCATTTTGTATACCATATGCTGCGGCTTTATCCATTGCATTACCAGTATTTATCCATTTGTCTATTTCACTGTCTGATATATCTTTTAAGAACACTTTTACTTCATCAGTTGTTTTATATTCTTTGTATTCTCCATCTTTTTCTATAATGACAAAAAGCCCTGTCATTATACTATGAATTTTATTTCCTTTTAATAATTCATTTATCATTTGTTTAGCATGTGTTCTATCTTTTGGCTTACCGTATATTTTTCCATTTTTAGTTACAATTGTATCTGCACCAATTATTATTCTATCTCCTTCAGTTTTTTCATATATGTCTTTAGCTTTTATATAAGCTAATCTTTCTACTTGTTTTTGTGGTATAAGTCCTTCCTCTAGTTTTTCGTATACTTCACTTACTAAAATTTCGAATTTCGGTGTTATTAATTTTAATAGTTCTTTTCTCCTTGGTGATCCTGATGCTAATATGATTCTCATTCTTAGCTCCTCCTTATTATTAAAATGCATCTCTATAATTGTTTTTTCAATCCATTATTGATTTTTAAATATGTTTTATCATTTCTTTCCATTCGTCCTCTTTAAAACCGACGCAAATTTCCTTTTCAGATATTAGTATTGGTCTCTTAATAAGTTTTCCATCACTAGCCAATAATTTAATTTTTTCTTCATTGCTCATATTAAGTAATTTATTCTTTAGATTTAATTCTTTATACTTCAATCCACTTGTATTAAACCATTTCTTTATTTCTTTTCCACTTGTTTCTATCCATTTTTTTAACTCCTCTATTGTTGGTACGTCTTTAACTATATCTCTTTCTTCAAAACTAACATTATTCTCTTTTAACCACTTTTTTGCATTTCTACAAGTAGAACATTTTGAATATCCTATTAAAATATTTTTCATACTATCCCTCCATTTTTTTAATTGTATCATAAAGTTTATAATTAGAAAAGTATACTTTTCGTTCAAATAAGTTTCTGAACTATGACCTTCGGGTTATGAGCGAGACTTGACCACTTTTGTAGTTTTGTGAAAATTAGAGTTTTTGTTGGTATTTAGGTGTTTACAAGAGTTCTAACTTATAGAACATTTGTGCATTTTTAGGGCATTTTTTGAGAAGTTTTTACCCAATTTTTACCCAACTGGTGTAGTACATTTGT
>CALXJL010000099.1 GCA_944388615.1 uncultured Clostridia bacterium | reverse complement strand
TAATAATTTTTCCAGCTGTTACTCTGTCTATTGTTGAAATACAATTTAATAATGTTGTTTTTCCAGATCCTGATGCTCCCATTATTCCAACAAATTCACCTTCTTGTACATTAAAACTAATACCATCAATAGCCTTTGTTAGATTTGATTTATTTCCATAGTATTTTTCAATGTTTTTAACCTCTAATACATTACTCATTTTTAAATCTCCTTTCTCATATTCTAACTATATTATAAAACATCTAATATTTCATTGCCATTTTTTCATCTTACATTTGTCTTACATTTTTGTAAGACAACAAAAGCGGACATTGTAGATAAAAAATAGCTCTGTTGTAGAGCTATTAAAAATTTGTATAACTATTTTTAGGGAAGATAATTCTAACTTCTGTGCCTTTATTTTTCTCAGAATTTAATTCTATTCCTAGTCCTAACTTATCACATAATTTTTTACATAGATAAAGACCAATTCCAGTTGATTTTTGACCTATAATCCTTCCATTTTCTCCAGTAAATCCTCTTTCAAATACTCTAGTTATTTCTCCTTTTTTTATTCCTATTCCATTATCTTCTATGTATAAAATTACTTTTTCATTTTTTTCTTTTGATGAAATTTCTATTTTTTTATCATCCTTTTTAGAGTATTTTATAGCATTTTGTATAATTTGATTTATAATAAATATTGCCCATTTACTATCTGTATATATTTCTTCATCTTTTAAATTTGTTAATTCTATTGATACTTTTTCATTTAGTAATATAGTTTTATTCTTCAATATTGCGCCATTAACTATTTCTTTTAGATTTGTTTTATTTATTACATAATCTTTTTCTACAGCATTACTTCTAGCATAAAACAAGGCTTGTTCTGTATAGTTTTCTACTTTGTCTAGTTCTTCATCTATACTTTTCGTTATTTCATTTTTATTATTTTCTATAATCAGTTTACTAGCTGCAATAGGTATTTTTACTTCGTGAATCCAAAGCTCTATATACTCTTTATAATCTTCTTGAATGCTTTTATAGTAATTCACATTCTCTAACATTGATTTTCCGGTATCTTGCAAAATTTCTTTTAATATTCTTCCTTCTATAAAACTTGGTGTTTTTATTATTTCTGAAATCAAATACTTCTCTTTTAGATCATCCATATTTCTTATTAATTGATTATAATAAACTTTTTTCTTTTTGTATTCAATTAATATTGCAAGTATCACAACAAAAATAACTATAAATGCACAATATAATATTATTAATATACTAATATTATAAGCAAGTAATAAAATCTCTACACTAGCAATAGCTAATATTATCCCAATTATTAATATTAATTTTTCTTTTATAAAATCTTTAAATTTCATTTTAATAAATACCCTTGCCCTCTCCTAGTTTCAATTCTATCTACAAAACCTAATTCTTCTAATTTGCTTCTTAATCTTTTTATATTTACACTTAAAGTATTATCATCTATAAATTCTTCACTTTCCCACAGATAGTTCATTATTTCATCTCTTGATACAATTTTTCCCTTGTTCATACCTAAATAATAAAGAATAGTGTATTCATTTTTAGTAAGTTCTATTTTTTGTTCATCTTTTTCAATTACTCTTTCTGCTATATTTAACCAAAATCCATCACAATCAATTTTTTGTATCCTCTTTTCTTGTTTTTGATTTCTTTTTAGTAAACCATTTATTTTTGCAAGTAAAATTTGTATATTATATGGTTTTGTTACATACTGATCTGCTCCGCCATACAAGCTCATCAATTCGTCTATTTCATTATCTCTACTTGTTACCATTATAATTGGTACATCTGATGTTTTTCGTACTTCTTTGCACACAAATTCTCCGTCTGTATATGGTAAGTTAATATCTAATAATACTAGATCTGCATTTTCATTTAATATATCTTGTATTGTATTATCAAATCTTTCTAAACCTTTTGCTATAAATCCATGTTTATTTAAGAAAGTTTCTAATTCCTTTCGCAATTTTTTATCATCTTCTACTATTAATATTTTTTGCATTTTTCTTACCTCCAAGATTATTATAACATACTTTTATTTATTTCTCGTAAAGTAGGATAGAAATAAAATAGCCTGTATCTTTTATACAAGCTATTTACCTCGATTAAATGTTGAATTGAACCCCTCTGTCACCACTTACATTTTGTAATATTTCATTCCAAAGTTCTTCTCCTATTTCATTTTCAAAAAGCTCTTGAGTGTCTGAGCTCATACGTTGAGGATAGACAACTATTTGTTCTCCTACTTCTGCAATTAGTTTGCTTTCCTCTTCTTGAAGTTTTACCATGTCTTCTAATGAGTGCCCCTCGGAAATATCCCTTTCATAAGAAAGTGCATCAGGGAAACCGTATTTGGCATCTCCAAGTAAGCCTTCATCCATAGCAACTAGTTCAGGCTCATAAATAAAATTGGTGCATTGTCCATCTTCAAAAACGACTGCTGTTAAATCTCCTTCTTTCGTTTCATAAATTTTTGATACTATCATACTATTATCTCCTTTCATTGTTTTATATTTTATTCATTGTAAATTTCATACAAAATTTTATCATATTTATTGACTTTTTACTTATAAATAGATTATAATAAATATAGGAAATGGAGAAACCACAAACGTGGTTTGCCAGTAATTTGTGAAAACACATCTTACCGTCAAGTAACAGATGTGTTTTTTATTTGTCTATTTGCTTAAAAATATTACGAATATAATTAAGGCAAATACTATAATAGTTTCGACAACTAAAGCAAATAAAAGTAAGTATATTATTTCTAATAAAACTGCTTCTATCATAGCACCACCTCCATTCTAAAGGACAAGCCTTTATATGTAAAGTGGCAAACCACATCTGCTTATTCTCATTTTCTATGCTAATTATTCTACAATATTATTTTAATTCTGTCTATAATATCTGTAAATTTTTGTTATTCTTTTATTAATTATAATTCTATTAAACTTTTTTCAAAATCTTTAACATAGTATTTTATACTCTTTGCACCCTTTTCATCTCTCCTTTATAATATTCTTACTAGATAAATAAGTTATTAAAAAATACCCTCCATAAATTACAACAATAAATATTGATGTAATTATTATTGAATTTAGCAATTGCTCATTTCCAAATGTTGAAATTACATAACTGCAAAATGTTATTCCGAAGATTGAATGAATAACTGCTACTAACAATGGAAACATAAAGAATATAGCAATCTGTCTAAATAATGATCTATTTATCATTTTTTCATCTGCTCCTAGTTTTCTCAACATTTTATACCTTTCTTTATTGTCCGTACTCTCTGTTAATTCTTTTAAGGCTAGGATAGCAACACTTGCTATTAAAAATACAATTCCTAGATATAATCCTAAAAATGTTACTAATGCTCCTATTCCTATACTTGCTTCGCTTATATCTACTCTACTATTTATTGTAGGTAAATTATATTCTGCTGAAAGTGGATTATTTACCAAATTTAAAATTTTTTCTTTTATCTCTCTTTGCTCATCTAAGTCATTTGTATAATAGTTTCCAATGATAGAATTATAAGCAATATAATAATCATCTACTACATTATCTGGTACTATTATAATTCCTGGATTGATATGATTGCTTGCCATTTCTACAAAACCATATTGGCATTCATTGTATTTTGGTTTTAATGTGTGTCCGAAAACTGTTATTTCTTGGTTATTTTGTAATACTACATTTCTTATAGTTATCATTGAATCATAATCTGCAACAATTATATATTCATCTTCATCTAGTGTATATTGTTCATTTCCATAAAATTCAGCAACTTTATTATAATCACTTACTGTCATAATATCATCTGCTAAATTATAAGGTATCATTGAAGTATAAGTATTCTTTATTGTTTCCAAACTATCTCCCAGTGTATCTCCAAAAGTTAAATCTTCTGTTTGATAAAGCTTGTATTCCACGCTTTCTTCTAAATAAGAATCTATATTAAAATCAAACTTTTCTAATGTTTCTCTAATCCCTAATTTTGAATTATTTATTTGTGTTTCATTATATCCTTGATCTAGCCAATCTTCATTTAAAACTCTTTTTGATAGTTGAATATCAGCTGGTGCTAGTTCGTCTAAATTCGCAGCCATTGAATTCTTAAGTGATAAACTACTAGATAGCACACATATTGTCACAAATAACATTAATGAAATTATTGTCATTGAAAATACAGTTGTATTTATTTTACTACTTACTTGTCTAAATGTGAATGCATTTAAACCTTTTACATATAGATTTTTCATACTCATTACAATTCTTAAAATTAGTCCTGATAAAGACCAGAATATAAAGAATGTTGATACTCCTCCTATTATAATCGGTTTAAGTATATCTTCTGGCGTTTCAAGTGTTTTATTTACTCCACCTGTTACCATATAATAAGCATATCCTAAAGCTAATGCAGAAATAATAAATATTATTGTACAAAATAATGGATTTTTTATTTTTATTGTTTCTGACTTTTTACTAGTTTGTATCAAATCTATTAATTTGCACTTTCCAACATTTATTGCATTAAATAGAATTACAATTATGTACATTATTCCAAAGTAAATTAATGTTTTTATACAACTATCAGCTGAAAATATGAATTGATATTTTGTCATATCTGCTTCAAACATATTTGCAACTAGCATACTCATAAGTTGTGATAGAATAACTCCAAGTCCTAAACCAACAATTAATGATATTATTCCAATTAAAATTGTTTCAAAGAACAATACCATTGATATTTTTCTTTTGCTCATACCAAGTATCATATATATTCCAAATTCTTTATTTCTTCTTTTTATTAAAAATCTACTTGCATATATAATTAAAAATCCTAAAATAAATGCTACAAAGACACTTGCTGCTGATAACATAGTTGTCATCACATCAATAATTTCATAAGTGCTTTCTGTTACATCTAATAATACTGTTTGACTTTCAATACTATTAAATACATAAAAGATTGCTACACCTAATAT
>CALXJL010000098.1 GCA_944388615.1 uncultured Clostridia bacterium | reverse complement strand
ATTTTTAGGACATTTTCAAAAACTATTGACAGCCTTTTTTCGAATATTGTGGAAAATATACGGCTAGAGAACCTCATTAAATATAAAAAAAGACAGCCTAATGCTCTATTATTGCAAAATAAGCTGTCTATTACTTCTTTAATCATCTTCTGATTCAATATCTTCATCTTCATTATATTCATACTCATATACTGTAGAAACTGTATTCTTAGACTTTTTAGGTACCTTTTTATTTACATTTCTTACTTTTCTTTCTTGAACTATATTTTTTTCTATTTTGTTCATCATCTGTTTATCCTCATCAATTTTATCTACAGTTTTTCTTATTTTAGAAGTTTTTTTAGATTCTTTAGTTTGTTCGTCTGAGTTTTCAGTATTTTCTTCTTGTTCTTGATTAGTATCTTCTTGATCTTTCTTGTTCTCTTCCTGTTTTTGTGGTTCTTGGGAATTTGACTGGTTTGAATCATTTTGTTTATTTTCGTTCTTATTACCAATTAGTTTATTTATTACTCCATTAGCCTTATCAACTAAATCTGGTACATAATCTAACAATCTATCAATTGTTGAACTATGATTAACTGGAAGTAATTTAACTCCACTAGCTTGTACAACTAAAAAAGCTATCGGTGTAACACTTACTGCTGCTCCACTACCTCCTCCAAATGGAAGTTTATATTGAATCTCTTCTGATTTCTCTTTTTTGCTATATTCCCCTATTGTTTCTCCTCTAAATTCACTACCTCCTGCTGCAAAACCAAATCCCACTTTTGAAATAGGTATAATTATTACATTATTAGATGTTTCAATAGGATCACCAACTATTGTATTTACATCTATCATTTCTTTTATACTATTCATAGCTGTAGTCATAAGTCCTTCTATTGGATGTTGCTCCTCCATTTTTCATCTCTCCTTTTACCAAAATATATATTATATGTATAATATGTACTAGTTTCATACTAATTATACATTCAAAGGCTATTCTATACGCATTTTTATTATACATTGGACTTACCACATAATCTGAATTTGTACATTTTTTCCATACTAATATTGTAGATATAATACTTGATATTATTGGAATTAAATATGTTGTAATAAAAATATCCTCTGTACCTATTTCTAAATTTATTTTTACACTTTCTAGATTTATTTTTGATATTCCAATTCCCATTATATTAACTCTATCTTTTATTACATCAGTATCTTTTAATGATTTTTTCATTTTTTCTCTATCCAATTTTTTAGAAAATATTTTTAATTTATTAAATATAACTACTTGCATGTATAATCTTGCTTTAGAATTATTTTTTATATTTATACTATCTTTGTTAAAGCCGTCTATCTTTATTCTTATTTTTGTATTTATTATAATAATTAATAATATGAATATTGCAAACAGTGTTATTAAAGCCCATTTTCCAATAATAAAAAAAATACTCATAAATTTCTCCTTTATTCATATTATTAACTTATATTTTGGACTTATACAAAAAAAAGACATGATTAATATAATGTCTATATACATTACCTTAATCATGCTTTTCCACCTTTTGTATTCAACTTTATATATCATGTATCACAAAATGTAATTTCTAATACTTTAATTGCTCTAAATTTAATAACTGACTACCTTTGAACGTCAATTTTAATAAACATGGAGATGAAATATCTAAAACTTTATTTTCATATACTAATTTAATATCTTGGTTTACTTTACACCAATTTAACAATAAGAATTTTATTGAACCTCCATGACTTATAACCGCAATTCTTTTTTCTTTATATTCTTTCAAAATCCTATTTAAAAACTCTGTCATTCTTATATTTGTATCATCACAACTCTCTCCATCAGAAGTTTTAAATTTTCTATCTAATAATTGTTCTTGAGAAGGATCCCTTGTTTTCTTATCTTTCATGAAAATAGACAATTCATTTAAATTTCCCAATTTTCTTTCATTTAATTTAGAATCAATATTAATAGATAAATTGTTATTATATGCAATATACTTTGCTGTTTGTTTAGCTCTAGTATAACTACTAGACCATATTACATCAATACTTTTTAGTTCTTTATACTCGCTTAATTTTCTTGACTGTTCTTCGCCATCAACTGATAGAATTTCCTTCTCATTTATTATTTGACTATTTTCATTTGTATTTCTAATTCCATCTTCTTTAACTGTATCTGCATGCCTAATTAAATAAATTATAGTATTTTCCATAATATTATCTCCCATTTTTTATTATATATCACAAATTTTTACATTTTCATTAATTCTTCTACAATTTGAACTGCATTAGTAGCTGCACCTTTTCTAATATTATCTCCAACTACCCATAAGTTTAATCCAGACTTCAAGCTGAAATCTCTACGAATCCTACCTACATATACATCATTTTGACCAGAGACTTCTGTTGGCAATGGATATTCAATATTCTCTAAATCATCCTTAATTACAACTCCTGGAGCAGATTTTAACACTTCTATAGCATCGTTAATTTCATAAATATCGTTAAACTCTATATTTATGCTTTCACCATGACAATTAAATACCGGAACTCTTACTGCAGTTGCTGTGATTGGAAGTTTAGATCTTCCTAAAATTTTTCTGGTTTCATTAATCATTTTCTCTTCTTCTTTTGTATATCCATTTTCTAGGAATACATCAATATGTGGTAAACAATTATTAAAAATTGGATATGGAAATTTTTGTAATTCATATTCATTATTTCCATCTGTATTAGAGTAATATTGCTTAATTCCATTTTCTAAATCTAGAATTCCTTTTTTTCCTGCTCCTGATACTGCTTGATATGTAGAATAAACAATACGTTTTATTTTATAGGCTTCATTAAGAGGTGCAAGAACTAATACTGCCTGTATTGTAGAACAATTAGGATTAGCTATAATACCTTTATGATTTTTTAGTTCATCTTTATTTACTTCTGGAACAACTAACGGAACATCTTTATCCATTCTAAAAGCGCTACTATTATCAACAACAACACATCCTCTTTCTACTGCTATTGGTGCAAATTTTTTTGCTATATCTCCACCAGCAGAAAAAATTGCAAAATCAAAACCTGAATCAAAAGAATTCTCTGTTAATTCTTGAACTATATATTCTTTATTATTAAATTTCAGTTTATTTCCAGCTGAATTTTTTGATGCAAATAAACAATATTCAGAAACAGGCAAATTTTTTTCCTCTAAAACTTTCAATATTGTTCTTCCAACTACACCGGTTGCACCTACAACAGCTACTTTATATTTATTCATAAAAAAATCACCCCATAATTATTAATTATATACCTACTATAAACTAAATATCTGTAAAATTGCAAGTATTAATACAATATATGAAGTAATTTATCTATTTATTCTATTGTTTTTTTATTTTAGGCTTTGAAATAAGTGATGCTAAATAACCCAAAAATACTGCTGCTGCTATACCTCCCGCAGACGCCTTTACACCACCTATAAATGCTCCAATCAATCCATTAGAGGAAACTTCTTCTAATGCTCCTTTTGCTAAATTCGCTCCAAATCCTGTTAAAGGTACTGTTGCTCCACATCCTGCAAACTCTATTAATTTAGGATATAATCCTATTCCACCTAGAATAGCACCTGTTGTTACAAATATAACTAATGTACGAGCAGGTGTAAGTTTTGTTTTATCTATTAAAATTTGACCTATTATACATATAATTCCTGCAACAATAAAACATCTTAAAATTTGCATCCAATCTATACTTTGTATAAAATCCATATCAAAAATCTCCTTTAACATTCTATACTTATAGCATGTGCTACACCTGGAATCGATTCTCCTTGTTGAGAACTAGTTGAATTCATAAGTGCACCAGTTGCAATAAGTAATATTTTATTTATTTTTTTCTCTTTTAATTGTTTATAAAAATAGCCAGAAAATACTGTTCCACAACAAGCACATCCACTTCCACCAGAATGAGTATCTTGAGTCGTTTTATCAAATATTAAAACACCACAATCATTATAATTATTTTTTATATTAATCCCTTTTGTAGCTGCTAAATCTATTAAAATATCTTTACCAATATGTCCTAAATCCCCAGTAATAATCGCATCATAATAGCTTGGTTTTCTTCCCGTATCATTTAAATGTGTAATGAGAGTATCAAATGCTGCAGGTGCCATTGCAGCTCCCATATTATTTGCGTCTTTTATTCCCATATCTATTATTTTTCCTGGAGTAAGATTTGTTATAAAAGGTCCTTCACCTGTTTTTGATAATATTACGGCACCTGATCCTGTTACAGTCCATTGAGATGTAGGTGGTCTTTGGTTACCAAGCTCTAATGGAAATCTAAATTGCTTTTCAGCACTACAAAAATGACTTGAGGTTGCGCAAAGTACGTTAGTTGCAGCTCCACTTTCCACAAAAACACTACCTAAACATATACTTTCCACAAAAGTTGAACATGCACCAAAAACTCCAAAAAAAGGGATATTAAGTTCTCGTAAACCAAAACTAGATGAAATACATTGATTTAATAAGTCTCCAGCGAAACAAAAATCTATATCTTGCATTGGTATTCCAGATTTTGAAATTACAGCATTTACTGTTTCTTTTATAATTTTACTTTCAGCTTTCTCCCATGTTTTTTCTCCCCAAAACTCGTCATCTAGACATCTATCAAAAAAATTTGCTAATGGGCCTTCAGATTCTTTTGGACCAACTATAGAAGCCGTTTCTAAAATATTAACTGGTATATCAAGAGATATAGTCTGAGATCCAATCTTTTTCAAAATAATTCCTCCTTAAAATATTTTATATTTTAAAACCATGCAGCAATAATTCCAATTATTACTGAAGCAGATATACCAAATACGAGTACAGGTCCTGCAACAGTAAACATTTTTCCTCCAACTCCCATAACATATCCTTCTGATTTATATTCTATGGCAGGAGAAACTATTGAATTTGCAAATCCTGTTATTGGAATAAGTGAACCTGCACCTGCAAATTTACCAATTTTATTAAAAATATTTAAACCTGTTAAAAATGCAGATATTCCAATTAGTATAATGGAAACTGTTGTATTACATAGTGT
>CALXJL010000097.1 GCA_944388615.1 uncultured Clostridia bacterium | reverse complement strand
AAGCAAGTAGTGGTATGTATGATGCCGGATATGGAGCATATGATTTATATGATCTAGGAGAGTTTTACCAAAAAGGAAGTATTAGAACCAAATATGGTACTAAAGATGAATACTTAAATGCAATAAGAACATTAAAAGGAAATAATATAAATGTTTTAGCAGATATAGTTTTAAATCACAAATTAGGTGCAGATGATACTGAAGATGTAATTGCAATAGAAGATGACGTATATAATAGAAATATTAAAATAAGTGAACCAAAAACTATTCGTGCCTGGACAGTTTTCAATTTTCCCGGAAGAAATAATACATATTCAGATTTCAAATGGAATTGGACACATTTTAAAGGTGTTGATTGGGATGATATTGAAAAAAGAAATTCTATATTTCAATTTTATGGAAAAAATTGGGATCATGATGTAGATAGTGAAAAAGGTAATTTCGATTATTTAATGGGAGCAGATGTCGATTTCGACAATATAGAAGTAATTCGTGAATTAACCAAATGGGGAAAATGGTATCTTACCACTACAAATGTAGATGGATTTAGAATAGATGCTGCAAAACATATTAGTGCAGAATTCTACAAAGAATGGCTTGCAGATTTACGTTTAGATTCTGGAAAAAACTTATATACAATTGGAGAATATTGGAGTACTAATATAAATTCATTATTAAATTATATTAAAATAACAAATTATACTATGAAATTATTTGATGTTCCACTACATTACAATTTCTTTAAAGCTTCACATGATGCATCAAATTTTGATATGAGTAAGATATTTGAAGGTACTTTAGTATCTACTTCTCCTGAATATGCAATAACATTTGTAGACAATCATGATACAGAGCTTGGTCAATCACTAGATTCTTGGATACCAGAATGGTTTAAATCTATAGCTTATTCATTAATATTACTTAGAAGAGATGGTACACCTTGTGTCTTTTATGGTGATTACTACGGAATCCCTAAAAAAGATTTTCCTTCACAAAAATCAAAGATTGAGCCACTAATGCTCGCAAGAAAATATTTTGTATATGGAGAAGAGAACAATTACTTTGACCATCCAGATATAATAGGTTGGACCTATACTGGTGATTATGAGCATCCTGATTCAGGTCTTGCAGTAATTGCCACAAATGGTCCTGGCGGATCAAAAATAATGAATGTTGGTGAAAGACTTGCAAATACCATACTATATGATATTACAGGGAATATAAAAGAACCAGTATATATAGATAAAGAAGGAAATGGAATATTCTATGTAAATGGACGGAAGTGTTTCTGTTTGGGTGAAAAAAGAAAATAAACACAAAATATAAAGGGTAATCTTTATATTACTACTACCTAAATGTTTAAAAATTAAACATTTAGGTATAGATAATATAATAAGACTCCCCTTTTTATTTTTACAATTTTCTTGCTATTAAAGCTTTAATTTTAATACCATCTTCCTTAAACATTTTCTCATGCTCAGTTTCTATATTATCCCAAAAATCTAGTTCACTCTCTAAGTCATATGTTTCTTTTAAAATTTCAAAACCGCATTCTTCAAAATAATTTAAACTATCATTAAATAATCCATCATCATCAGTTTTAAAAAATATTTCCCCACCATCTACTAAAAATTCCTTATATTTTTCTAATTGTCTTGGATGTGTTAACCTTTTTTTTCTATGCTTTCCTTTGGGCCAAGGATTACAAAAATTTATATATATTCTCTCAACTTTATCTTGCTTATCTAAAATTAAAAATATTCTTTCAATATCAAATCTTGTTAAATATACATTATCAACATCCTGATTTGCTTCTCCATACAATTTTTCGATATTCCTTTTAGCAAGCCCCAACATAGCATCAACCAAATCTATTGCTAAATAATTAATATTTCTATTTTTTAATGCTAAATTCGATATAAAACTACCCTTTCCACATCCCAATTCTAAATGAAATGGTTGCTCATTCTTATATAAAGATCTCCATTCACCTTTATAATTTTCCGGATCATCTATATAAAATTTACTTTCCTCTAATTCTGGTCTTGCCCACGGTTTAAATCTAATTCTCATTGTGTTATTAATATTCCTCCTTATTTTTTTACTAATTATAACATTCATATTATCTAATTTCAACAAATATAATTTAAAACATTGTGAACTTGGGTATAATCCTAGTATGTTTATTCCTAATTGTTTTAGGTTCGTTTTAATGTTACCATTTTAATATTAAAGTTAATAATGAAAGGGAGATTTCCATGGAAGAATGGGGTAGAATAGATTTAAAATTAGATGAATATTTAAAAGCACATAATATCAGTCGTTCTAGTTTATCTAGAAATGCTCAAGTTCACTATAAACAACTGCTAAAATATTGTAAAAATGATATGCAAAAAGTTGATCTAAATTTACTTTCTAGAATTTGCAAAACTATTAATTGTAAAATAGAAGATATTTTGGAATATTTTCCTCCAAAAGAAGATTAATATATCACATTACTTTTTATGTTTAAATTATAAAAGAGTTATAGAATACATTCTATAACTCTTTTATAATTTAATGGGCATCTTGTATTTCCTGTTGTAAAATTACATTTACTACACTTCCCTCTTCTACAGAGGAATCCGCAATTGGATCTTGACTAAGTACAGTTCCACTTCCTGTATAATGCAAATTCAAACCTTTAGATTTCAAGGCATTTTTCGCTTGTGCCAAAGACATTCCCTTTAAATTTGGTACTGTAGTAGATACCCTAGCATCATTACCTGTTTCATACAATTTTATAATTGAACCAGTTAATAGTGATGTACCTGGCTTAGGTACTTGATCTGATACTAAAGATGTAGAATCAGCAGTTGTACTACAAGTAAAACCAGCTTCTTCTAATATTTTTTTAGCTTCTGCTACAGTTTTATTTCTTACATCCATTAGAGTTTTAGCATGAGAATCTGTACTTGTATTATTAGTAGCATCTTGCTGTGTTCCATCTGTTGGAATATCTAAATATGGTAAAATTTCTGAAAGCATCTGTGATACTACAGGTCCAGCAACACTACCACCTTGATGACTACTTCCTCTAGGATCATATAAAGTAACTAAAATTGCAACTTGTGCATTTTCAGCTGGCGAAAATGCTACATATGATGCAACATATCCTTCATCTTCATTTCCAGGAGATGGTTCAGATGTTCCTGTTTTTCCAGCTATAGAATATCCCGCTACTTGTCCATATTTTCCAGTTCCATCAGTAACAACAGATTCAAGCATATCACATAACTGGCTTGCTGTTTCTTTAGAAATAACTTGTCTTACTTCCTTAGGTTCTATTACAGTTACTGCTCCTGTATCTGCATTCTCTATTTTGCTAACTATACGAGGTTGCATTAATACGCCATTATTAGCAACAGCAGAAATGGCTGTTATAAGTTGAATTGGTGTGACTGTAATTCTTTGACCAAAAGACATTGTTGCAAGTTCTACTGGTCCTACTTTATCTAAATCAAAGAATATTCCCTTAGTTTCTCCAGATGTCTCTATTCCTGTTTTTTCGAATAATCCAAAAGCTTCATAATATTTATATAATGTTGATGCACCTATTCTTTTTCCTAATTGCATTAATGCAGGATTACAAGAATTTTCAAGTGCCTCACGAAGAGTTTGTGCTCCATGTGAAGATGTTTTCCAACAACCTATTTTTACATTTCCAGGAAACATTTCATATCCCGTACACATAAAATCATCTTTTGTATCTGTTTCTACTAAGTTCTCTTCTAATCCTACTGCTGCAGTTATAATTTTATATGTAGAACCTGGTTCATATGTATTTGATACACAAATATTTCTCCATACTTTTGCAAGTGCATCTGACTTTTCAGTTGAAGACAAGTTATCCCAACCATCTTGCAATTCTTCTGTAGGTTCAAATGGTGTGTTTAAATCATAATCTGGATAAGTTGCCATACCTAGTACATTTCCTGTAGATGGTTCCATGACAATAACACTACCACCACGGTTACAATCATTTTCTATTACTGCCTGTTTCAAATATTTTTCTATAATTGTTTGAATATTTAAATCTATAGTAAGTGTTATATTACTTCCATTTTCTGCTGCAATATACGTTTCATCTTTATCTGGAATAAAATCTTGAACTGCATCTGTAGATGTTGTGATCTTTCCTGGAGTTCCAGTTAAAACAGAATCCCACCAAGCCTCAATTCCTTCTAACCCTTGATTATCGGTTCCACAAAAACCAATTAAATTTGATGCTAAAGTATTATATGGATAGTAACGTTTAGTATCTTCATCAATATTTATTCCAGAATAAATCTCATTTTCTTTCATCCACTTTTCTAGTTCATCTACTTTTTCAGTTTCTACTTTTTTAGCTATAGTCTCAATCTTATTATTACTATTTACTTTATCCAAAACTTCTTGATAATCTAACTCAAATATATCAGAAAGCGCATGAGCTACTTTTTCTTTTAAAGCTTTAGTCTTTAATTGTGCTACTTCCTCATCATCATCAGAAACTGAAATTTTACTTGGATTAATAGTAATAGTATCAACTGATGCACTAATCGCTAATGCCTTTCCTGTGGCATCATAAATAGTTCCTCTTTTAGTACTAATAATCTGATTTGTAGTTTGTTGCTTATATGCCATTTCTTTTAATCTACTACCATCAATAAATTGCAAAAATCCTATCCTAATAATTAATGCGATAAATACTAGATATACAACTATTAGTATTCCTCTTAGTCTTCTAGTTTTTATAACATTAAATGATGATTCACCTTTGTTGTCTTTTTTAGTTGCATTGGATACTTTTTTATTAGAATAATTTAACTTAAAAACTTTTGCAGTTTTCTTCTGTTTTTTATTTTTATTTTCCATAAAGTGTATTCCTTTTAATATATTTAGGTTTATGGGATACCTATAACCACATTTTACCATTTTTCAAATTTTTATATAATTATTATATAGATATAATAATAAAATTGCAATAAATTTCATTAATTGGTTAATTGCAAAAGTAAATTCCAGTTTGAAATGCAAGACTAAATGCCAGATTTGAAAGAAAATGGTAATTTATGG
>CALXJL010000096.1 GCA_944388615.1 uncultured Clostridia bacterium | reverse complement strand
ATTCATAATATTGAATTAAATCCAGGTCAAGGTGGAAAATTAGTTAGAGCTGCAGGTCAAGAAGCTCAATTAATGGCTAAAGAAGGAAAATATGCTCATGTAAGATTACCTTCAGGAGAAATGAGACTTATTTTAGCTAGATGTAGAGCAACTATAGGAACTATAGGAAACTCTGATCATGAAAATATTAAAATTGGTAAAGCAGGAAGAAAAAGACATATGGGTATTAGACCAACTGTTAGAGGTTCTGTTATGAACCCAGTAGATCACCCTCATGGTGGTGGAGAAGGTAGAGCACCAGTAGGTCATGCTGGACCAATGACACCTTGGGGCAAACCAGCACTTGGTTATAAGACAAGAAAGAAAAATAAAAATACTGATAAATTTATTACAAAGAGAAGAAAATAAAATAATCCTAGAAAAGGAGGAGGAAAAGCAATATGTCAAGATCTAGTAAGAAGAAACCATACATTGCACCAGAACTATTAAAAAGAATAGAGGCAATGAATGAAACTGGAAATAAAGAAGTATTAAAAACATGGTCAAGAGCTTCTACAATATATCCTCAATTAGTAGGGCATACAATAGCAGTTCATGACGGAAGAAAACATGTTCCAGTATATATTACTGAAGAAATGATTGGTCATAAATTAGGAGAATTTGCTCCTACAAGAACATATAGAGGTCATGCAGGAGAAAAAACAACTAAGAAATAATAATTAAGGAGAACACAAAAAAATGTGTACCCTAACATATATAAGGAGGGAAAAAGAGTGGAAAAGCAAGAAGTTAAAGAAGAAGTAATACCACAAGCAGTAGCAACTCTAAAATATGCTAGAATTTCAAGTAGAAAAGTGAAAATAGTAGCAGATTTATTAAGAGGAAAAGATATAGATGAAGCTTTAGCAATAGCTAAATTTGCTCCAAAAGCATCAGCTGAAATAATAGAAAAATTATTGAAATCTGCAATTGCTAATGCAGAAAACAATCATAATATGACTCACTCAAAATTATATGTTGCTGAAATATATGCAAATCAAGGTCCAACATTAAAGAGAATAAGACCAGCTGCAAAAGGTTCAGCAGTTAGAATTAGAAAAAGAACAAGTCATATAACAATAGTATTAAGAGAAAGAGAATAAGGAAGGAGGAATAATTAACAATGGGACAAAAAATGGATCCTCATGGATTGAGAGTAGGCGTAATTAAAGATTGGAGTTCAAGATGGTATGCAAATTCAAAAGAATTTGGAGATTATTTAGTTGAAGATCATAAAATCCGTGAATATGTTAAGAAAAAATTATATGCTAGTGGAATTTCAAAAATAGAGATTGAAAGAACTGCTAAATTTGTCAAAGTTAATGTGTTTACAGCAAAACCAGGATTAGTAATAGGAAAAGGTGGAAATTTTGCTGAAACTCTAAAAAAAGAATTAGAAAAAATGATAGGTAAAGAGGTTAATTTAAATATAGTTGAAGTTAAAAATATTGATACAGACGCACAATTAGTTGCTGAAAATATTGCTGGTCAACTAGAAAGAAGAATTTCATTTAGACGTGCTATGAAACAATGCATGCAAAAAGCTATTAAAGCAGGAGCTTTAGGAATAAAAACTTCAGTATCAGGAAGATTAGGTGGAGCCGATATGGCAAGAACTGAATTTTATAAAGAAGGAAATATTCCACTACAAACTTTAAGAGCTGATATTGATTATGGATTTGCAGAAGCAGATACAACATATGGAAAAATCGGTGTTAAAGTTTGGATATATAAAGGAGAAGTTCTTCCAACTAAAAAGAATGTAGTGGAAGGAGGAGAAAAATAATGCCATTAATGCCAAAAAGAACAAAATATAGAAAAATGCAAAAAGGTAGACTTAGAGGAAAAGCTACTAGAGGAAATAAAGTAACAGACGGAGAATATGGTATTCAAGCTATAGAAGCTGGTTTAATAACAACAAACCAAATTGAAGCAGCACGTATAGCTATGACTCGTCATATAAAAAGAGGTGGAAAGGTTTGGATAAAAATCTTCCCAGATAAACCAATAACAAAGAAACCAGCTGAAACTCGTATGGGTAAAGGTAAAGGTGCAGTAGAATACTGGGTAGCAGCTGTAAAACCAGGTAGAGTAATGTTTGAAATAGCAGGTGTATCAGAAGATCTTGCAAGAGAAGCTTTAAGACTTGCTGCTAATAAACTATCTGTTAAGTGTAAATTTGTTAAAAAGGAAACTGAAATAGGTGGTGATAGCGTTGAAGATTAATAAAATTAGAGAAATGTCTTCATCAGATTTAGAAAAAGAAATAGGAGAATTAAAATCAGAATTATTTAAATTAAGATTTAGTTTAGCTACTAATGGGTTAGATAATCCTATGAGAATTAAAGAAGTAAAAAAAGACATAGCAAAAATAAAAACTGTTTTAAGAGAAAGAGAATTAAAAGAGGAAAATGCATAGAGGTAATATTCTAATAAAAGTATTAGAGCCTTACTAATAAGAAAGGAGATATAATATGGAAGAAAGAAATCTTCGTAAAGTTATGATTGGTACAGTAGTTTCTGACAAAATGGATAAAACAGTAGTTGTAGCAGTTAAAACTAGTGAAAAGCATAAAACTTATGGTAAAGTTCAAAAAAGAACATATAAGTTAAAAGCTCATGATGAAAATAATGAGTGCAAAACTGGAGATAAAGTAAAAGTTATGGAAACTAGACCTCTATCAAAAGATAAAAGATGGAGAGTAGTTGAAATATTAGAAAAAGCAGTTATAAAATAGAAATATAAAGGAGGAAAAACCATGATACAGCAACAAACTATACTAAAAGTAGCTGATAACACTGGTGCAAAAGAAATTATGTGTATCAGATGTTTAGGTGGTTCATATAGAAAATATGCTAGAATTGGTGATATAATAGTTGCTTCAGTTAAAACTGCAACACCAGGTGGAGTTGTAAACAAAGGTGATGTTGTAAAAGCTGTAGTAGTTAGAACAAAAAAGCCAATTAGAAGAGCTGATGGTTCATATGTGAGATTTGATGAAAATGCAGCAGTTATAATAAGAGAAGATGGAACACCAAGAGGAACTCGTATATTTGGACCAGTAGCAAGAGAATTAAGAGATAAAAATTATATGAAGATTTTATCACTTGCCCCAGAAGTTCTTTAATTTTAAACTATAAAGATACAAGCAAACTTGTAAACCTTAAAATATAGATTTAAAACAAGCAAATTTATCTAAGAATAAGAGGTGAAAAAATTAATGAAAATAAAAAAAGGTGATACTGTAAAAGTTTTATCTGGAAATGATAAAGGAAAAACAGGCGAAGTATTAGAGATTATACCTAAAACACAAAAAATAATTGTTAAAGGTGTTAATATAAGAAAAAAACATGTTAAACCTAGAAAACAAGGAGAAGAAGGTGGAATTATCCCAGTAGAGTGTGCTATTCCAAGTAGTAAAGTTAATGTAGTATGTTCTAAATGTGGTAAAGAAACTAGAATAGGTTATAAAATAGAAAAAGATGAAAAAGTACGTATTTGTAAAAAATGTGGTGCTACAATAAAATAATGTTCAGAAAGGAGGTCTATTTAGGACATGGAAATATTAAAAGAAAAATATCAAAAAGAAATAGTTCCAGCATTAATGAAAAAATTCAACTATAAATCTGTTATGGAAGTTCCAAAATTAGATAAAATAGTTATTAATATAGGATTAGGAGATACAAGAGAAAATCCTAAATCATTAGAAAATGCAATAAATGATTTAAGTATAATAACAGGACAAAAACCAATAGTAACAAAATCTAAAAAAGCAATTGCTGCATTTAAATTAAGAGCAGGTGTGGATATAGGTTGTAAAGTTACATTAAGACAAGGCAAAATGTATGATTTTGCATATAAACTATTTAATGTAGCTCTTCCTAGAGTTAGAGATTTTAGAGGAGTATCTAAAAATTCTTTTGATGGTAGAGGAAATTACTCTATGGGTATAAAAGAACAATTAATATTCCCTGAAATAGAATATGATAAAATAGATAAAATAAGAGGTATGGATATTATATTTGTTACTACTGCGAAGACTGATGAAGAGGCAAAAGAATTATTAACATTATTAGGAATGCCTTTTAAAAATTAATTATACTATATGAAAGTATAATTGGGTAAGTTTTAGTAGGAAAGGAGAAATTCATGGCTAAGAAATCATTAAAAATTAAACAACAAAGAAAGCAAAAATACTCTACTAGAGAATATAATAGATGTAAAATTTGTGGAAGACCACACGCATATATTAGAAAATTTGGAATATGCCGTGTTTGCTTTAGAGAATTAGCTCATAAAGGAGAAATCCCAGGAGTAAAAAAAGCAAGCTGGTAATATGATTCTAAAAAAGTAAAAAAGGAGGGATTTTAGATTGAATACAACAGATCCAATAGCAGATATGCTAACAAGAATAAGAAATGCAAATAGTTCAAAACATAAAACAGTTGATATACCTGCTTCAAATATGAAAAAATCTATAGCAGAGATTTTATTCAAAGAAGGATATATCAAGTCATATGAAGAAATAAAAAATGAAAATCAAGGTATTATCAGAATAACTTTAAAATATGATGAAAAAGGTGCTAGAGTTATAGATGGTTTAAGAAGAATAAGTAAACCAGGATTAAGAATTTATGCATCTAAAGATGAATTACCAAGAGTATTAAATGGTTTAGGAATTGCATTGATTTCAACATCTAAAGGAATCAAAACAGATAAAGAAGCAAGAAATGAAGGTTTAGGTGGAGAAGTTTTAGCTTATGTTTGGTAAAATAATATAATAGATACAAATAGCAAAGTAGATACATAGAAAAAAAGGAAGGTGAAAATAAATGTCAAGAATAGGAAATATGCCTATTACAATACCAGATGGCGTTGAAGTGAAATTAGATGGTATGCATATAACAGTAAAAGGTCCTAAAGGAACTTTAGAAAGAGATATTCATCCAAACATGAAAGTAACTTTAGAAGATAAGACAATAAAAATAGAAAGACCAGATGATGAACCTAATAATAAAAGTTTACATGGTTTAACTAGAACTTTAATAAATAATATGATAGAAGGTGTTCTTAACGAATACAAAAAAGAATTAGAAATTAATG
>CALXJL010000095.1 GCA_944388615.1 uncultured Clostridia bacterium | reverse complement strand
AACATGTAGAGGATATTTTACAAAAAATAGATTTGAAAGAAGTAGAAAACAAACTTATAAGAAATCTATCTAGAGGATATAAACAAAGAGTAAGTATGGCAGGAGCACTTGCAGGAGATCCTAAAGTTTTAATTTTAGATGAACCTACTGTAGGATTAGATCCTAAACAAATAACAGAAATAAGAAATTTAATAAAATCATTAGGAAAGGACCACACAGTAATTTTAAGCTCACATATACTTTCAGAAGTAAGTCAAATATGTGAAAGAGTAATAATTATAAATCATGGAAAAATTGTTGCAATAGATACACCTAGTAGTTTGGAAGCTAAGGTACAAGATGAGCAAAAAATTTTTGTTACTGTAGAAGATAAAGAATCAAAAATGGAAAATATAAAAGAGAAATTAGAAGATGCTAAATCTGTAGAACTTGTAAGGGATAATGAAGATGGTACAAAACAGTATTTAATTACTTCTCCAACAGATGTCGACCTTAGAAAAAAAATATTTGAAGTGCTTCCTAAAGAATCTATAACAATTTTCGAATTGAAAAAAGGTGAATCTACATTAGAAGATGCATTTTTAAAACTTATAAATACCGATTCAGAAGAAGAAAAAGTTAACCCAGAAGATGAAAACAACAATCTGGAAGAGAAAACTACTTCAGAAGATGATGATATAAAATCAGAAAAAGTAGATGTAGTTCCTGAAGAAGAGAATATAGAAAAATCAGATGAAAATAAAGGAGGGGATAAATAATGTGGGCTATAACTAAAAAAGAATTAAAAACCTATTTTCTATCTCCTATAGGATATGTATTTATAGGATTATTTTTAGCAATGTGTAGTCTATTCTTTTATATTACAGCAGTAGAAGGTGGATTAACAAATTATGAGTATATGTTTTATTATGCAGCACAATCACTTACTTTTATAACACCTATACTTACTATGAGAATGTTTGCAGAAGAGAGAAAAAATGGAACAGAACAGTTACTTTTAACATCACCTAGAAGCATGGTAGGGGTAACATTGGGTAAATTTTTTGCAGCAGTTTTAGTAGTCTTAATAACAGAAGTATTAACATTTGTATATTTTGCAATATTAAGTTACTTCAAAATGCCATCATTAACTACTACATTTACTACACTATTAGGATTTTTATTATTATCAATGGCATATATATCATTTGGAATGTTTGCATCAAGTTTAACAGAAAATCAAATAGTAGCAGGAACAATAACAATTGCAGTATTTATCATAATGTGGTTATTACCAAGTACAAGTGCTATATTTTCTAGTATAGCTTTATTAGATAAATTCTATTTATTTGCAAATGGGGTAATACCAATTGCAGAAATGATAAATTTACTAACATTTACAATAATGTTTATAGTATTTACTATTATGATAATGCAAAGAAGAAAATTAGTTAAATAAGGTGGTGGATAGTTTGAAGAAAAAAGAAAAAAAAGAGAAAAAACAAAAAGAATTTAAAGATAATAAATTTATTAGATTAATAACAAATAAATGGTTACAAGATTTTACTATAACATTATTGTTAATAGCAATTATTATTTGTATTTTTGTTATATTAAATACATGGATTGATAGTTTAGATATTACAGACATAGACTTAACAACAGACAGGTTATATTCATTATCACAAGAATCTAAAGATAAAGTAAGTGGTGTAAGCCAAGAAACAAAAATACTATTTTTTGGAATGAGTGATTATACAACTACAATTGATTTAGCTAAGCAATATAATAAAGTAAATGACAAAATTAGTGTTGAGGAAATAAGTGATGTTAGTTCTAGACCAGATCTAGTTCAAGAATATGGATTAGAAAATGACTCCACTGCAATAATAGTAGAATCAGCAGAAAAGAAAAAGATCTTACTTCCAAGTGATTTAACAACATATGATTATTCAACATATGAGAGTATTGATACATCAGAAGAAGCTTTGACAAATGCTATTATGGATGTTAATTTAGAGAAAAAACCTAAAATTTATATTGTAACAAATCATACACATTATTCAAATTATTTATATATGGCTACAACTTATCTGGAAAATGAGGCTAATGAAGTTGAAAATTTAGATTTATTAGTTCAAGGGAGTGTTCCAGAAGATTGTACTGTTTTAGTACTAACAACATTATACGAAGATATTACAGAGGCTGAAAAATCAATGATTATGGATTATATAAATAAAGGAGGAAAAATATTAGTACTTCAAGATCCAGATTATAATAATTCAGTACCAACATTAACAAATTATCAATCTATCTTAGATTTATATGGTGTATCTGTGGCGGATGGTGTTGTATTTGAGAGTGATAGTCAAAGAATGATTAGCGGAAATCCAAATATGTTAGTTCCAGAATTAAGTTATTCATCAGAAGTAACACAATATATTGCATCAGATGGAACAGTACTATTCTTTAATACGGGAAAATTAAACTTTAAATCATCTGAAGAACTAGACACACTAGGAGTAGAAGTAGAAGATTTAGCAACATTTAGTGATGAGGCATTTTTAAGGACTGACCTAAGTATTTCTACATCTAATAAGACAGATGCAGATGCAAGTGTAGGAGGAGAAAAAGCTGGTGCATTAATAACTAAAAAAATAAATGATGATACAGAATCTCAAATGATTATATTTGCAAATAGTATGTTTGCATTGGATATACCAGTAGATATAACAAGTAACTATAGTCAATATGCAATAGCATTTTATAATAATAGAGATTTAGTTATGAATTCAATAGGATATTTAACACAAAGAACAGATACTATAACTATTAGAAAAGATGTAGGAAGTGTAACTTATACAGCTACTGAAAGTGAAAACAGGGTAATAATTGCAATTATAATTGCCCTACCTATATTAATTATATTAATTGGAATTATAGTATGGAGATTCAGAATGAGAAAAAAATAGTTATTAATTAAATATATATGAATAAAATGAAGAAGATATTAAAATATCTTCTTCATTTTTTACGTGTAATTAATTGTCTAATAGATTATGAAGAAAAAATTAACAGAAAGGTATTAAAAATGGCTTTTATAGAAATCTCTTTTGTAATAATTGGAACAATAATAGGTGCTGGATTTGCATCTGGAAAGGAAATATCACTATTTTTTGCAAGATATGGAATGATTGGATTAGTAGGAATCTTGTTAACAGTATTAATAATGGGTCTCATAATATATAAAACCTTGAAAGAATCTTTGGAAAATGGTATTTCATCATATTCGGAATTATTAGTTTTTAAAAAGGTAAAGCACACGAATTTGATAAATAATTGTGTTAATATTTTTGTGTTAGCTACATTTATAATAATGGTTGCAGGATTTAGATCATATATAAAAGAAATCACAGGAAGCGATGCATTAATAATTACAATAATATTTAGCTTTATTTGTTATTTAGTATTTAATAAAAAGGCTACTGGTATAATTAATAGTAACAAATATTTGGTACCAATACTAATAATTTTAATTTTAACAATAGCAGTATCTTATAATATAAGTGCAACAAATGATATAAACGAAAATAGAGAATTTATAGGGAATCCATTTGTATCTAGCATTATATATGCCGGATATAATAGTATAATTATAACTCCAGTGATAATATCACTCGCTAAAAAAATAAAGGATAAAAAGGATTGCAAAAAAGTTGCGATTTTATCAATGACATTAATAAGCTTTTTATTTTTTAGTATATTTATAACATTAATAAAAGGAGGAGAAATGTGCCAAAATGCAGAATTCCCAATGCTTAATATATCAAAACAAATTGGAGGAAATATATATAGCAAAATCTATAGTGTAATAATAACTATATCAATATTCACATCAGCAATATCAAGTGGATATGCCTATTTAAATAGCAAAAAAAGAGAGATGAAAAACTATAAAATAACATCAGCAATCATATGCAGCATAGCAGTACTAAGCAGTACAATAGGATTTGCAAACCTAGTACAATACCTATATCCAATATTTGGAATAATAGGAATAATCCTCGCAATCACAATTTAAAATTTATTAAGGTCTGTCCCCAAGTGGTCAAAATGTCCATTTGGGGTCTGACACTGAATGCCCAAAATGTCCAAATAGGGACTGTCCCTAAATGGACATTGGATATGTAATTGAAATGTTACATAATTGATAAACAAATTTAATAAAAAAGAGAAAAAGTGCTTCCGTAAGTAGATAATGGAGATGGCAAAAAATACCAGATACTAGGCAATTTACTAGTACTAGAGAAGTATATATAATTAATAATAGGTATAAATTTGCCCGGAGTTTAAGTCTGAGATTAAAGCTTATGGAGGTATAACATGAAATTTAATGAACTTATAAAAAATATTGTAAAACCAAATAATCCAAATGGAATGAAATTAAACAAAAAAACGGTAATAAGTATAATTGTGGTTTTAACTATTATCGCTATTTCCATTTGTGCAATAATTAACATGTTTAGAAAACCAACAAAAATAATAACACCAGAACTAGCAAGAGCAATGACATATAAGCAGGTACAAGAAGGAGAAGATGCAGTTGAGGGTACAGACTATGTAAAATTCGATGCATTTTTCCTAAGAGATCTAGATGGAGATGGGTATGCAGAAAGTCTAAGGGGAACTTGTAAAAAAGTAGGAGAAAGTGATACATTGTACATGAACCTAAGTGTATCAACAAATGGTTACTTAGAAAATGGAGTAATAACTATAAATGGAAATAATATGTATTTACAAACATCAATACCAAAAGATAGTGAAATAAAAGAAAATGCAATAGGAAATAATACAAAAAAGATAGAATTTAATACAATGAATTCAGGAACACAAAAATTATTGCAAGGATTAGTTAGATCAGGAGATTATAGTTATGCAAGCAAAAAAACAGAAGCAATAGGAAATGATATAAATAAATATAGCGGAGTAAACAGTATAACACTAACAGGAACACATGTAGCAGAAGATGGAACAAGAACCGAAATAAACAAAACAGTAGAATTTAACATGGATTGGTATGGAATAACAAGAACAGAAATACCATCAAAACTAGCAAATAAAGCAAACCTAAATCAAGAACAAGATATACAAACAGCAATAAATGAAGAAGAAGGAACATTTACAGTAAATTTAAATA
>CALXJL010000094.1 GCA_944388615.1 uncultured Clostridia bacterium | reverse complement strand
ATGTATTTAATCTACTAGGAAAGTTCTCCAAACTTTCCTAGTAGATTAAAAAATGTCCATTTAAATTCATCATATTAATGCTTCTTATTTTATTTATATTTCATCAATTACTTCTAATTTAGCATAATCTTTTGGATCAAAATTCTCATCATATGGAATATCACTAAATATTTCTGGTAATTCTTCTTTTAAATGTAATAATAATGGAATTGTAAATTGTCTAATTGTTGGATGTGCTCTATCTGAACATCTAAGAGTTAATATATGTCTCCATTCTCTTAAATTTGCAGTCATAACTATTTCTGTTGCAAGTGATGTTGGAAGTAGCATTCTGCATACATCTGGTTTATATCCTTGTTCTGCTAATTTAAAATAATTCTTTTCTGCAGTCTCCATTGTTTCTGTCCATTCCTTTAATGCTTGTTCATCATTTTTTATATAAAATGGTTCCATAAATTTAATTTGTTTTTCAAATCTATCTTTACTATAATTACAATATCTTGAACTTTCAACACTAAAAGATGTTATTCTATGTCTTGTAATATCCCACAAAGCTCCTCTATCTGTTAAAACTCTTATGGTTATTTTCTCATGCTCAATTACACTTTCATGTCCACTACTTATAATATTTGCTAAGAACTTTTTATATGAATCTTCTGATGTAACATGTGATTTATAACAAGTTCTACCTGCTCTTTCAATTTTTTTCATCATTTTTACACCATCAAATTTTTCTACATTAATATATGGTTTAACTATTTTCATTATTTTCATTCCTTTCTATATTTTATAAAACTTGTTATCTTTTGTAAAATTAATTATTAATAATATATCAAATCAAGTTTTGTATTTCAAGTGAGATCTAACATTTATCACAAATTTTCACTAAGCAATCATATATTTCTTTTGCACAATTACTATACACTTCTGAATTATATCCCCAGGGATCACTTATATCTATATTTATTCCTTCTTTATCTATTTCAGCATATTCTTTAATTGTAAAAACCTTTCCTTGTAGTGAAGGATAATTTTGTAATATAGTTTGTTTGTGTGATTTAGTAGCACATAAAACCAGATCCATTTCTTCGATTTTGGAATCTTTAATATTTGTTGCTCTATGTAATGCTATATTAACATCATATTTTCTTGCTGCTTCAATTGCATTATATGTAGCATAATCACCTGTTTCTGCATATATTCCTGCTGAATATACACTAATATCTTTATTATTTTCCTTTGCAAGCTTTTTCATCATTCCCTCTGCCATTGCACTTCTACAAATATTTCCTGTACATATAAACATTATCTTCATTATTTTAAACCCCTTTATATAAAATTTAATATCATACCTATAAAATGGGTTTATAATATTTTTATATTATAAACCCTTAGTAGTTAAATATTTACTTTAACACTTCAATAGCTTTTTGTAGTTGTAAATCTTTTGATGAATCTTCTAAAGCTTCATCCATCTGCTCTTCTGTAACATCAACTTCATAATCTGGTGTTACTCCTACTTTATTTATAGTATTTCTATTTGGTGTTAAATATTCCTTAACAGTTACTTTTATTCCACTTCCATCTTTTAAAGGATGTAATACTTGAATAACACCTTTTCCATATGTTGTTTTTCCTACTATCTTAGCATTTGCTTGTTCTTTTAAAGCTGCTGCCATTATTTCTGATGCACTAGCAGAATATTCATTAACTAATACAACTACAGGTACTGTTACTATTTTTTCTCTTTTAGCTTTTTCAATTTCTTCTTTTCCGTTTTTATCTACAGTTATTAATACATCTTTTCCTTTATCAACAAATAAATCTACTATATCTAGAACCTCATCAACTAATCCTCCACCATTATATCTTAAATCTACTACTAAACCTGTTATATTTTGTTCTTGTAATTCTTTATATTTTTGTTCAAATTCTTGTGCACAATTTTCATTAAATGTAGACATTCCCATATATCCTATATTATTTTCTAATACTTTTGTCTCTACATGATACATCTGCACATTTTCTCTTTTTACTGTAAATTCTTTTGTTTCATCATTACGTTTAACTTCTATTTTAACTTCTGTTCCAGACTCTCCTCTTACTTTTGAAGATACTAAAGAAGATCCAGCTCCTAGTACATCTTCTCCATCTACTTTTGTTATTATATCACCTGCTTGTAAACCTGCTTTTTCTGCTGGTGAATCTTTAATAGTACTTAATATTACAACATTTTCAGTTTCTTTTTCCTGACCAATATATACTCCTATACCTTCAAATTCACCTTCAGTATCTTCTGTAAATTCTTCCATTTCTTCTTTAGTAAAATATTCAGTATATTCATCTCCTAATCCTTCTATATAACCTTTTATTGCACCTTCCAGCATATCACTTTCATTAATTTCACCTTTGTATTCTTCATCTAATAATTCTTTAAAATTTTTAAGAGTAGATACTAAAGCATTATATTTTGAATCCTCTACTTCTGATACTCCTAGATCTTCAAGCTTAATAGTATTATTATTTACAAGCATTATTGTTATTATAAAGGTTAATAATGCTGTTACTATTATAAGCATTATACTTTTTGATAAATTTCCTTTTTGTTGTTCTTTCATTAACATTCCTTCTTCCTAAATGTTTATATATTAATATATGTTTTTTTATAATATTTATAACTATATCAATTAGTTGTATTTAAAACTGTATTTGAAACTGTATTTTCACTACTTGTTGTATTTGTTGGCACATTTGTATTAATTTCTGCATTTCCTTGTAAATATGGTAATGGATTAACTGATGTACCATTTAACCTTACTTCAAAATGTAAATGTGGACCTGTAGAATTTCCTGTAGATCCTACTTCCATAATAGTTTCTCCTTGTGATACTTGTTTTCCAACTGTTGTTAATATAGTTTGACCATGTCCATATAATGTTATTAATGAATCACTATGTTTTATCATTACACAATTACCATATCCACCTAGCCAACCAGCATATGTTACTACTCCATCTGCAGCTGCAACTACTGGTGCTCCAAAACCTGCATTACCTATATCAATTCCACTATGTAATTTTTCTACACCTTGTATAGGATGCTCTCTATTACCAAATTGAGAAGTTATATATGTACCAGATTTTGCTATAGGCCATATAAACTGTCCTCCTGTGTATTGGAATGAATATCTATTACTTCCTAATAGAGCTAATTGTATTTGTGCTTCTAAATTTCGTTGTTCTGTAACATATTTTTGAATTTCTTCTTGAATCTTTTTTTCCTCTTGAGTTAACTGTGCTGAATATACTTGTTGCATTGTTTTAGTATTTTCTAATACTAATGCTGTTTGTTCTTTTTTTGTTTTTAAATCTTTTAAACTATTATTTTTTTCTTCAAGCGAATTTCTAGTTAGTTCCATAGTTTTTCTTTCATATTCTATTTTATCTAATAATTCATTATCATATTCTACTAGTTGAGTTATTAAAAAATAATTAGAAATAAACTCAACAATATTGCTTGATTGAAGTAGGACATCTAAATAAGAAGTATCTCCTGCTTCATATAATGTTACTATCCTTTCAGACAATAATTCATAATTTTCATTATAACTTTGTTCCAAAGTAGTTAATTTATCATTTGCACTTTGTAATTCATCTTCTGTTTGAGATATTTGACTATTAAGATCGTCTATCTGTTTTTGATATTCATCTATATTATCATTTAATTTTTGAATCTCAAATAAAGCATTTGATAGTTCAGACTGTACATATTGTAAAACAAAGTTTGACTGTTCCAATTTTTCATTTATATACTCCTGTTTTTCCGTCAATTCATCTGAAACTGATGTATTAGTAGTATTTGTAGCATTCGTATTATTTGTATTCTCATTTACTTGTGTAGCATAAATTGGCTTCATTTGTAATGATATAATTATTGAGCATATTAATACTACTATAATTGTATATGTACAAATCTTTCTCATCATGCCCTCCTTTCTAGTGAGTTTTATTTGCTATTTTCAGTTTAAGTTAAATTTTTCACCTAGTTATCCACAATTAATCTACAATTGTATATACATTAGGTAAATAATCTAATGGATCTAGCCAGTTGTTTCCAAAGAAGTTTGATACTGATGATGCTTTTCTTATTTCAAAATGTAGATGTGGTGCAACTCCTCCTGTATTTCCAGAATAACCTATAGTTTGTCCTTGTGATACTGATTGTCCCATTGATACAGATACAGAATTCATATGTGCATATAATGAGCAAAATCCATTACCATGATAAATTATTACATAATTACCATAACCAGGGCTTGCACTTGTTCCTGATTGATATGCCCTATAAATAACTGTTCCTGCTGCTGATGCCACAACTGTTTTCCCTGTTACTCCACCTGTACCAATATCTATTCCTTTATGCCATCTTCCCCATCTGTATTTCATTCTTGATGTTACTCTCGTATAACCAGGACAAGGCCATGCAAATGTTCCATCAAATTTACTACTTCCACCTGAACTTGATGAACCAGATGATCCATTTGATGATTGTTCATTTCTTTTTTGTTCTTCTTCCATTGCTTTTTTTAGTGCTGCTGCTATAGCGTTATCTACTTCTTTTAATTTTGCATTATAATCATCAATCTCACTTTGCAATTGTTTATTTTGCTCTGATAATGCATCTATTTTAGTTTGTCTTTCTGCTTTTTTAGTTTTTAATTCACTTGCTTTAGATTCTTGTTGTTGTTTTATTTCTTCAACTTCTTGTTTTTTAGTTTCTAATTCTTGTTTTGCTTGTTCAATTTCTTGTTGTTCTTTTTCTATAGTTTCAAGAAGTTCTGTATCAAATTCTACTATTTGCTCCATTAGATAATAGTTAGATATAAAATCTACTATACTAGTTGATGAAAGTAATAAATCCAAAAAACTTGTATTACTAGTTTCATACATTGTAACTAAACGTTCTTCCAATAATTTTTGATTAGAATCATATTCTTCTTGCTTTTTTTCTATTTCTTTTGTTTTTTCATCAATAGATGTCTCAACTTCTTCTAATTGTAGATTTAATGTGTTTATTTCATTTTCAACATTTGAAATATCTGTAGATAGTGCTTCTACTTCTTGCATTTCTGAGCTCATTTCTTCTTGAACATCATCTTGCTCTGCTTCTGCTGCTTTCTTTTGTTCATTT
>CALXJL010000093.1 GCA_944388615.1 uncultured Clostridia bacterium | reverse complement strand
CCGAACGGTACGCCGGAATTGTGGTGTGAGAGGTCGGAACTTTGAGAATAAAAAGCAAAGTTCCTCCTACTCGATTTCTAACGCAAAAAATAGGAATAATTGAATAAAAAGCATTTCTATGATATAATTCAAGCATTAAAAATGAAAAGAAATAGGAGAAAAAATGAAAAGAAATAGGAGAAAAAATGAACGGAGTAATTATAATAGATAAGCCAAAAAATTGTACATCACATGATATTGTAAATATAGTAAAAAGGATAGTAAATACCAAAGTTGGACATACAGGAACGCTGGATCCAAATGCAACAGGGGTACTTCCTATTTTAATTGGAGAAGGTACAAAAATATCTAAATACTTAATAAATCATGATAAAGAATATATAGCAACAATAAAATTAGGGCAAAAAACAGATACATTAGATTCAGAAGGAAAAGTAATAGAAGAAAAAGAAGTAAAAGAAGAATGGTTGAATGTTGAGAAAATAAATAAAATTTTAAAAACATTTGAAGGAAAACAAGAACAGGTACCACCTATATATTCTGCAATAAAAGTAAATGGAAAAAAGCTATATGAATATGCAAGAAAAGGACAAAATGTAGATATTAAACCAAGGAGTATTGAGATATATAGTATAATATTAAAAAGCATAAAAAATAATGAAATTATAATTGATGTAAAGTGTTCAAAAGGAACATATATAAGAAGTTTATGTAGTGATATTTCAGAAAAGATTGGAACAGTAGGATATATGAAGGAATTAAGAAGAATACAAGTAGGTGAATTTGATTTAAAAAATAGTATAGATGGAGAAAAGTTATTGAAAAAAGAGATCAAATTGGATGATATACAAAAAGATCTAATAACAATAGAAGAATTGTTTAAAGATAAAAGTAAAATTATTTTAAATAAAAAAATGCTACAATTGTATCTTAATGGAGTGCAATTATCCATAAAACAAAAAGATGGGATATATAATATATATGATGAACAAAATGAATATATTGGAATTGGTATAATATCAAATAATAAGTTGAAAAGAGATATAGTAATAAGCAAATAGAGGAGAAAAAAATGGTATTAAAAGAGCATAATCAAAAAGCATATAATAATATGATAAAAAGTAATGAAGAAGGGAAAAATAGAACCTGTATAGTACACCCAACAGGAACAGGAAAAACATACATAGTAATGAAATTAATAAAAGATAATCCTAAAAAAAGGGTATTAATAGTTGTTCCAACAAATGCAATAATAGATCAATATATAAGAAAGTTAGAAAAAGAAAATATTGATTATAAAAATGTACAGTTTATAACATATAGTAAATTAATGAATATGGTTAAAAATGCTAAAGTGCAGGAAATACAAGCAGATAATATAGTATTAGATGAATTTCATCATGCAGGAGCAGAAGAATGGGGAAAAGGAGTAAAAGGGTTATTAGAATATTTCGATAAAATACCAGTATTAGGATTGTCTGCAACACCAATAAGATATCTAGATAAATTAAGGAATATGGCAGAGGAAATATTTGAAGGAAATGTAGTATCAGAAATTACTTTACCAGAGGCAATATTAGATGGATTATTAGAAGTTCCGGTATACCATCAAGGTATATATTCTATAAAAAAAGAAGAGGAAAGGTTAAAAAAACAAATAGATGGATTATATGAAGAAGATGTGAAAAATGAATTATCAAAAAAATTATCAAAAGTAAGAGATAGATCATCAAGATTAGAAAGTATACAAACTATATTAGAAAATGGAATACCAGAAGATAAAAAAGATGGAAAATATATAGTGTTTTGTAGAGATTTAAAAGATATGCATAATGCAATGAAAAAGGCATCAAATTGGTTTAAGAATATAAATGAGGTAGAGATATATTCTATGGCATCTAAAGATATAGAGGGAAAAACTGTAGATAGAAAAGAAAATGAAGAAGAAATAAAATTATTCGAAAATTCAAAAAGCAATAGGATAAAGTTAATGTTTGCCATAAATATGTTAAATGAAGGTATTCATGTAGAAAATATAGATGGAATAATAATGTTAAGGGGAACAAAATCTCCAATAGTTTATAGACAGCAAATAGGAAGAGTATTATCTATTGGAGGAAAAAGAAATCCATTAGTATTTGATTTTGCAGACAATATTCATTGTACTGAATATGTTCATGAATTGTATCAAGATATGATAAATATAACAGAAGAAAGGAGAAGAAAAGGATACAATATTAATAAAGAGAAAAAGGTATTAAAAGAATTTGAAATTGAAGATCATATAAAAGAAATAAAATATTTAATAAAAGAATTAGATGATAATACGTATAAACAAATCTGGGAAAGAAATTTTGAGATATTAAAAGAATATATAGAATCAGATGAAACAGTAAAAAAATACTTTAATGAAAATGGAAGCATAAAAGTAGATTCTGTAGTGGAATATGATGGAGAAAAGATAAATATAGGAAAATGGTTAGATAAACAGAGGCAACAATTAATGAAGCAATACTTTGGAATGACAATAGAAGAAATAAAACAAGATAAATCTATATCAAGTATAAATAAAGATAGAATGATGAAATTATTAACTTTAGGTGTTAAATATTCTAAAAAAGAAATACCATGGATAAAGATGTTTGAACAGTTACAGGAACTATTAGATTCGGATGAAAAGGTAAGAAAATATTTTAATGAAAAAGGAGTAATAAAACAAGATACGATAGTAGAAACTAATGGAATAGTATTTAAATTAGGAAAATGGTTTCAAACACAAAAACAAAAATTAATGAGAAAGCATGAAGGTAAGACAATAGAAGAAATAAAACAAGATAGAAATATTTCACAATTAGAAAAAGATAAAATAATAAAATTATTAGAATTAGGAGTAAGTTATAAGAAGACGAACCATGATAGAGAATGGGAAGATAAATTTAATGCACTAGAAAAGTATATTAAATCAGATAAGCAAATAGAAAAAAACTTTAAAGAAAAAGGCAAAATTAAAAAGAATACGAGGATTATATTAAATGGAAAAGAGGTAAAAATAGGAAAGTGGTTGGAAACCCAAAGATTGGTCTTAATGAAGAAATATTATGGAAAAACACTTCAGGAAATAGAAGAAGATAAAACAATACCAGAACAGGATAAAATTAAAATGGTAAAATTGTTAACATTAGGTGTTAGCTATGGAAGGAATCTTAACAAAGAATGGAATGACATATTTAATGCAATAGAAAGATACGTAGAAAGTAATATTGAAGTAAAAAAATATTTAATGGAAACAGGTGGAATTGATTATAGGACAAAATTAGAAGTAAATGGAAAACAAATATTAGTAGGTGTGTGGATAAATACACAAAAACAGTATATAATGAAACGATATCAGGGAATGGAGATAGAAGAGATTAAACAAGATAAAAATATTCCAGAAGAAGATAGGAGAAAAATGATAAAATTGTTAACATTAGGTGTTAAATATGCTGGAAAAATAGATGAACTCCAAGATAAAGTTAATGAAGCGAGAAATGTACAAGATAAGGTTAATGATGCAAGAAAATTAGAAAAGAAATACGAACAAGAAATTGATAAGAACACAGATAAAAATGAATTAGAAATTAGAGGAGGAAATTTTTAAATGAAAGAAATGAAAGAATTTAAAGAAAAAATATCTGTGAAAAATGAGCTAGACAAAAAGAATAGGAAAAAACTTTTAGCTGAAAAATTAATTAATGGAGAAACAGATGTATATAAATTAAATTATGAAGAAGTAGAAGAAATGATGGTATATTTTGATACATATATAAAAGAGAAAAAAAGAGAATTATATCAAATAAAAAAACATATTATCAAAATGAGAAAACAATTATCAGAATAAGACCAATAATTAATTAAATTTTTATAAATATAAATTGACAAAAAGAAAAAGATAATAGATAATATAAATGGTGAAAAATAACTAAAGAATTTTATAAAAAAGCAAATGTATTGAAAATTAACATTATAAATAATAAATAAATTTTCATAAAGTTACGAAGGAGGAAATACAATGTACGTATTTAATAAAATAACAGTAAATCCACAATTGCCAGAAAGAATTAAGAGATTATCAGATATAGCAAATAACATGTGGTGGTCTTGGAATACAGAATTTTTGAAATTATTGAAAGACATAGATATAGATTTATGGGAACAAATTGGAAAAAATCCAGTTAAGTTTTTAAAACAAGTATCACAAGAAAAA
The DNA here is from genome assembly GCA_944388615.1 of uncultured Clostridia bacterium. Taxonomy (GTDB): domain Bacteria; phylum Bacillota; class Clostridia; order TANB77; family CAG-508; genus CALXJL01. Next base: position 1,058 of record CALXJL010000093.1, on the reverse strand, counting down.
TTAGAAAATGCTTCAAAAGACAAAGAATTTGTTGAACGCTATAATACTACAGTAAGACATTTTGATGATTATATGAATAGTAAGAATACTTGGTTTAGAGGAAAATATAATCATAATAAAAATGATCTAATAGCATATTTTTCAGCAGAATATGGTTTAGATGAGACTTTACCTATTTATTCAGGAGGATTAGGAATTTTATCAGGAGATCATTTGAAATCAGCAAGCGATTTAGGAATTCCTTTAGTAGCTGTTGGATTATTATATAAAAATGGATATTTTCATCAAAAAATAAATGGATATGGAGAACAAGAAACTCTATATACAGAATTAGAAGTTTCTAATGCACCAATGAGTCTTGTAAAAGATGAAAAAGGGGAAGACATCTTAATAGGAGTAAAATTACCAAAGAAAAAACTTTATTTAAAAGTATGGAAAGTAGAAGTTGGTAGAGTAAATTTATATTTAATGGATTCAGATATAGATGAAAATATAGAAGAATATAGAGATATTACTAAAACATTATATGGTGGAGATCAAGAGATGAGAATTAAGCAAGAAATTGTTTTAGGTATGGCAGGAGTTGAACTGTTAAAAACATTAGGTTTAAATCCAACAGTTTATCATATGAATGAAGGCCATTCATCTTTCTTGATATTAGAATTAATTAAAAATACAATAAAAGAAAAGAAGGTTAATTTCGAAATTGCAAGGGATATTGTATCATCAAGAACAGTATTTACTACACATACTCCAGTTCCAGCTGGTAATGATATATTCCCATTAGATTTGGTAGAAAGGTATTTTAAAGATTACTGGAATAAATTAGGAATATCAAAAGAAGATTTCTTAAAAATGGGAATGAAACCTTGTAAAGAATTACAACTAGGCTTTAATATGGGAATATTAGCATTAAAAGTTGCAGGAAAGAAAAATGGTGTTAGTAAATTACATGGGGCTGTTTCAAGAGAATTATTTTCAGAGGTATGGCCTAATATTGCAGCAAATGAGTCACCAATAACATATGTAACAAATGGAATACATACAGGTACATGGCT
>CALXJL010000092.1 GCA_944388615.1 uncultured Clostridia bacterium | reverse complement strand
GAATTGAACCGCCGTATGCCGAACGGCACGTACGGTGGTGTGAGAGGGAAAATTTAAATTTTCCCTACTCGATTTTACTTAGCTATTGCAAAACATTGTATAAACATATATAATAACAAAGTATAGAAATTATGGAAATATATGGTAATTTTTAAGGAGGTGATAGAGTGAAAAAACTTGAAGAAGAAATTGGATATATTTTTAAAAATAAAGAATTATTAAAAAAAGCATTTACTCATACTTCATATGCATATGAAAATAAAATTGAAAGTAATGAAAAACTAGAGTTTTTAGGAGATAGTATATTAGAATTTATATCTAGTAAATTAATATACAATAATTTCCCGGACTTAACAGAAGGAGAAATGACTAAAGTTAGAGCTACTGTGGTATGTGAAAAGAGTCTTTATAATATAGCAAAAAAGCATAATTTTAGTGATTTCTTATTTGTAGGAAAAAGTGAGAAGAAAAATAATGGAAATAAAAGACCAGCAATATTAGCAGATAGTGTGGAAGCTTTGATTGCTGCAATATATTTTGATTCAGGATTGGAAGAAGCAGAAAAATTTATTAAAAATAACTTATTAGATGAGATAAAAAAAGCAAGTAAACATGTAGGTATGAAGGACTATAAAACAGTTTTACAAGAAAAACTTCAAGAAAATGGAGAAGTAAATATAGAATATAATATATTAAAAGAAATCGGTCCTGATCATGATAAAACATTTATTGCAGAAGTTAAATTAAATGGGAAAAGACTTGCACAAGGAGAAGGAAAAACAAAAAAGAAAAACAAAATAAAAAAAAATAAAAAAGTATTAGAAGAACAGTTTGGAATAATCTTATTCTAATAAAGATACGTAATATTTTAGTAGAAAGGATGTGTAGAATGAAAAAAGAATATATAATTCCAATTTTTGTACCACATTTAGGATGCCCAAATGAATGTACATTTTGCAATCAAAAAAAGATTAGTGGACAAACTAAAATGGTAACAGCAAAAGATGTTAAAGATACTATAGAATACTTTATAAATCACTTCAAAGATGAAGAAAAATACATAGAAGTAGCATTTTTTGGAGGAAGTTTTACAGGAATAGAAGTGGAAAAACAAGAAGAATTGTTACAAGCAGCATATGAGTATATAGAAAAAGGAATTGTAAATAGCATAAGAATTTCTACTAGACCAGATTATATAGATAAAACTATATTAAAAAGATTAAAAAGATATAAGGTAAAAACTATAGAATTAGGAGTACAATCAACAAATAATTATATCTTGAAAAAAAGTAAAAGAGGACATACATATGAAGATGTAAAAAAAGCATCTAAATTAATAAGAAGACATGGATTTGTACTTGGACATCAGATGATGATTGGTATGCTAGATAGTACAAAATTAGATGAAATACGAACAGCAAAGGAATTAATAAAATTAAAACCTAAAATGGTAAGAATATATCCTGTACTAGTTATAAAAGGTACTGAACTAGAAGAACAAATGGAAAAAGGAGAATATACACCACTTACTGTGTGACAAGCAGTAGATAGAACAAAAGAAGTTATGACATTATTTAATAATAAAAAAATAGATGTTATTAGAATAGGATTACAAAATACAGATATAATAACAGATCCAGAGAATCCACAAAGTGAAGTTGTTGCAGGACCATATCACCCAGCATTTAGACAATTAGTAGAAGGAAATATGTGGTATGATGCAATACTTAGCAGAATTAAAAAGTTTAGTACAAAAGTAAAGAAAATCGAAATATTAGCAAATGATGTAAATATAAATAATATAATAGGTCATAAAAAAGAAAATATTGAAAAATTGAAAGATATTTATGATGTAGAAGTAGTAGTGAAGCCAGATGATAGAATAAAACCAGGAAAATATGAAATAAATATATTGGAAAACTATACAGATTTTAAAGAAGAATAATCAGTATAAGAACTATTTGTAAGACAAAATATTACAAATAGTTTTTTTATGTATAAATGTAAATGTCTGGGAAATACTATTTATGGAGTGTATTATTATGATAAGTGCGAAAAATATATTTACTAAACAAAATATAATAGAATTTACAGGAATAATAATAGGTAGCTTTATTATGGCATTAGGAACATCATCTTTTTTATTACCTAATCAATTATCATCTGGTGGGTTTGCAGGTATTGGAACAATAACATATTATTTATGGAATTTGCCTGTAGGTATTGTTATGTTTGCATTAAATATTCCATTATTTATTTTAGGATATTTTAGAATAGGAAGAGATTTTTTTGTAAAGTCTTTGATAGGAACAGTTGCATTAACAACATTTATCGATATATTAGATGGCTTCCCAGCATTAACACAAGATAGATTTTTAGCATGCATATATGGAGGAATAGCATCTGGAATAGGTACGGCAATTGTTTTAAAGGTAAATTCATCAACCGGAGGAACTGATTTATTATCATATGTAATAAAATCATATAAATCGCATTTCAGATCAAGTACTTTAATAACTACAATAGATATTATAATAGTTTTTGTAAATGTATTATTTTTTAAAGAAATTGAAATTGGTCTTTATTCTGCAATTGCAATATATTTAATGGGAAAAATGATAGATATAATATTTGAAGGTATATATTTTACTAAAATAATATTTATAGTATCAGATGAGTACAATGAAATTGCAAAACAAGTTGGAGATTTTGTGAAAAGAGGATCTACAGGAATTTATGCTAGAGGAATGTATACAAACGAAGATAAAATGCTTCTTATGTGTATTGTATCAAGGAAAGAAATAGCAAAAGTTAAACAAATTGTAAGATCTTTAGATAAAAGAGCTTTTATGGTTACGTCAAATGCAAGAGAGGCACTTGGACAAGGCTTTAAAAAAGAATAATAATTGACTTTTTCTATAAATCTTTATATAATCTTTATAGAAAAGAGGTTTGTATGAAAGAACAAAAATATATTATAGAAAATTGTGATTCATTTGAATTAAAACATATTTTTGATTGTGGTCAATGTTTTAGGTGGAATGAAAACAAAGATGGAAGTTACACAGGAGTTTTTGGAAAAAATGTACTAAATGTGAACAAAGAAAATAATAATGTTATTTTTTATGGAGTGTGTAAAGGTAATATACAAGAGATCTGTACGGATTATTTTGATTTAAAAAGAGATTATTCAGAAATTAAGGATATATTATCAAAAGTTGATGATCATGTAAAAAAGAGTATAGAATATGGAAAAGGTATAAGAATATTAAATCAAGATCTGTGGGAAATGATTATTTCATTTATTATATCTGCTAATAATAATATACCAAGAATAAAAGGAATTATAGAGAGAATATGTAAAAAATATGGAGATAAAATAGTATGGAATGGAATAGAATATTATTCATTTCCAACACCGAAACAATTATCACAAGCAAGTATTGAAGATTTAAGAGGATTGGGATTAGGATTTAGAGATATAAGAGTATATAAAACAACTCAAAAAATATATACTAAAGAGTTTGACTTGGATAGTTTAAAAAAAGAAGAAAATAGTAACATAATTAGAGAAAAACTATTAACTTTAGATGGAGTTGGCCCAAAAGTTGCGGATTGTATAATGTTATTTTCTAGTTTGAAAAGGCTTGAAGTTTTCCCTATAGATGTATGGGTTAGAAGAGTAATGAATGATTTATACATAAAAAATGAAGATGAAACAAAGGTAAATAAAAAACAAATAGAAAAATTAGCACATGAAAAATATGGTGATTTAGCGGGACTTGCTCAGCAATATTTATTTTATTGGAAAAGAGAAGGTGCATGATAAATAGGATATAAAAAAAGAGGTTTAACCTCTTTTTTTATATCCATTCTTTATATTTTTTAATATATATCTTTTTAGCAAAACTTGCTATTATACAATATAGGAATGTAACACCAAATATTAACCATATATATTTTCCTGCTATTGGAACTAATCCTATTGCATTTCCAAGTGGAGTAAATGGCACTAAAATTCCTACTGCAATTAAAAGTATTGATGATATATATACTGCTTTATGAGCATTACTTTGAATAAATGGTAATTTAGCAGTTCTTATAATATGCATTCCCACTAGATTTGAAACAATACTGTAAGTAAACCAAATTGTTTGGAAATGAGCAACATCCCTTACAAAAAATACAAACCATAATGATAAAAATACAATTAAATCGAATAATGAACTTACAGGTCCCATAAATAGCATGAATCTTTTCAAACTTTTTATATCTAGTTTTTTTGGTTTTTCTAAAGATTCTTTATCTACATTATCAAAAGGTATAGTCATCTGACCAAAATCATATAATAATCCCTCTACTAATAATTGTATTGGTGTTTCTGGTAAAAATGGTAAAAATGCACTTGCTATAATTACAGATACAACTTCTCCAAAATTGAAACTTGTTGCCATTTTTATATATTTCATTAAATTTGAAAATGTACGTCTTCCGTTCCATTACACCATCTAGTAGTACATTTAGATCCTTTTCTAGTAATATAATATCTGCTGATTCTTTTGCTATATCAACAGCTGTATCTACAGATACACCTACATCAGAGTTTGTTAATGAAGGACTATCATTAATTCCATCTCCCATATAACCTACAATATTTCCAGCTTCTTTTAGAATTCTTACTATTCTAGCTTTTTGTATAGGAGAAAGTTTAGCAAATATATTTGTTTTCTTAAGTAATCTCAATAATGCTATATCTGAAAGTTTGTCTATTTTACTTCCTAAAACAATGTTTTTAGAACGTATTCCAACTTTATTACATACACTTCTTGTAACTTCTGCATTATCCCCTGTAAGAACAATAACTCTTATTCCAGCTTTATTTAGTTTATTTATTGATTCTTTTGCACTTTCTTTTGGTGGGTCTAGGAATCCAATAAATCCTAATAATACCATATTTTTTTCATCTGAAACATCAAAATGTTCTATATTTTCAATATCATTTTTTTGGCATACTGCAACTACTCTTAAACCTTCTTCATTTAATTTTTTAGTCATTCTACGTATATTTTCTTTGATATCTTTTGTAAGTTGATTTACTTGACCTTTATAATCAACCATTGTACAAATATTCAAAATTTCCTCAACTGCACCTTTTGTAATTAATTGTTTTTTTGTTCCATCTGTTACAATTACAGATAAGCGTCTGCGAGAAAAATCGAAAGGTATTTCATCTATTTTTTTATATTTTTCAGACAAGTTTTGTAAATCATTTTCTAAAGCTCTTTTTATAACAGCTTCGTCAATACTTCCTTTTAAACCTGTTTGAAAATATGAATTTAAAAATGCATGTTTTAAAATTCTTATATCCTCATTT
>CALXJL010000091.1 GCA_944388615.1 uncultured Clostridia bacterium | reverse complement strand
TTAAGTTTTCTATACTTTCTGTATCTTGAATGAAACTAGCATATCCTGTGTTTTGTTGTCTATCTAATATATACCATTCTGCTTTTTCTATTTCTGCAACTTGTTCTTTTGCATCTATTAATTTTCCTTCTGCTTCTTCTATTTTAGTATTAAATTCTGCTTTCTTTTTTGAAACTCCTGTTGCTGCCTCAACTATTATAAAAAGAAATAGATTAATAATTAAAGCAATTAATATAATATATAGAGAAGTTGCATTTAATCCTTTTTTCCAAAACATAAGAAAAATTATTATATCTGTCACTATACATATTATTATTGCAATTTTATGTGCTTTTTTTCTCCTTATTTTTATTTCTTCCAATAAATTATTTATTTCACTATTATCTGCATTTTCTAATTCATCATAAATTTCATCAAATGTTTTCATAAGCTATTCTCCAAATTTTATATTAATATTTTCTCTTTTATGTTCTTCAATTTCAAATAACTCTTCTTGTTTAAATCCAAATAAACCTGCTATTAAATTATTTGGTATTACTTCTATTTTAGTATTATAATTGGTAACTTCTGTATTATAAATCCTTCTTGCAGCTTGTAATTGACTTTCTATTTTCGTTAAATTATTTTGCAGGTTTAAATATTGTTCACTAGCTTTTAATTCTGGATAGTTTTCTGCTACTGCAATAAGCTGATTTATTTTATTGTTTAAATTTTCTGCACTTTTTATGTCTTGTGGTTGTTTCATATATGATGCTCTTAGATTGGCTATTTCTGTAAATATTTCTTGTTCGTGTTTTGAGTATCCTTTTACACATTCTACTAAATTAGGTATTAAATCAAATCTTTGGTTTAAATATACATCTATACTTGATCTAGCTTGCTTCACTTTGTTTCTCATTCCTACTAAATTATTATATATTACTAATACAATTATTAATATTACACCTATTATAATTAATGCTATCATTTTCATCTCTCCTTATTTTATTACATATTCAATCTGGGTATCTCCAAACCTTCTATTATTCATTTGTTTTTTGTATTGTTACTTTATTTATATATCCATCTGTATTATATCCTAATGATATTTTATACATTTTAAAAGCTTCAATCTCTGATTGTATATTTCCTATTTCTTCTACATCTTGTGTTTCAATATCATTATATTTTACTGTTATTTTCATATCTTCTGTAGTATTGATTTTAACTACTTGGTTAAGTAAATTGCTTACACCATTTCCTCCTGTTGTACCACTATATACTTCTATTGGACCATTAAAACTTGTTATATCCATTGATTCTATTCCTTCATCAATTGTTTCTCTTGTTTCATCAATCCTTTTATTTATTTCTTCTGAACTTTGACTTATATTATTAGTTGTTTCACTTAAAGTGTCACTCATATTATTAGCTGTTTCACCAATAAAACTGATAAAATTAGATGCTTGATTTAATATATTATCCTGTTCATCTGTCACTTTATTAAATATATCAAATATTGCACTTCCCAGTATAAGTCTGACAATTATTGATAATACAATAATAATAAATACTACAATTATTACAATCTTGACAATTTTTTCTTTACCTGTTTTATTTGATATTTGTTGATCTTCTATTGGATTTGTGTTAGTTTGCATCTCTGATTCATTAATCAATTCATCTACACTAATACTAAATACCTTACTCATCTCTACTAATTTATCCATTTCAGGAGTTGTTTGTCCCAATTCCCATTTTGATACTGTTTGTCTTGTAACATTTAACTTGTATCCAAGTTCTTCTTGTGATAATCCCTTTTGCTTTCTTAGTTCAATTAATTTTTCATTAAATTTCACTTTTCATCTCTCCCTTTATTTCTTTATCTGAAGTGTGCATATTTGCAACCTTCTGAATTTATTTTACTAGAATCCCCTGAAAACTTCTACCAATTCAAGATTGCAATTTGTCAACTAAACTTAACATTGATTATTTTATCATAATAAATAATAATTAGCTATAAATTTTTCTAAAAATTATATTAATATTATTTACATTTTTTTGTCGAATAATGTATACTAGAAATCAAGAGGGGGTGATTTTCGTGAACTTATCTGAAATTAGATGTGAAGCAAGAGAATGTCTTAAAGGTAAATGGGGAAGTGCTGCAATTATAACCTTAGTTTACTTTTTAATAACTTATGCAATATATTTTATAACTTCATTTATACCTATTATTGGTCCTATACTTCAACTTGTTATATCTGTTCCAATATCATTCGGTATAATTTCTTCATTCATGAGTTTAAAAAGAGGAGAAGATGTTACTTGCGTTGATTTTTTATCAAGAGGATTCAATAATTTTGGTAAGGCATGGAGTGTAACATTACACACAATATTAAAATTATTGCCATGGATAATTGCTATAGTTCTAATAATTGTTTCTATAGGAGTATTAGTATATTTACAAGCTCAAAGTACAATTGCTACGACTTTCAACTATAATTCTGCTTTTTCAGACGACTCAAATACAATAATAAATTCAATTGAAGAATATAGTGACAATTATAATACAGATTTTCCAGATGACTCAAATCCTGCATTATTATATCCTATTATAAGAACTATATTATTCTTAGCTCTTTTCATAATTTATATTGTTGTAATAATAAAATCATTATATTATTCATTATCAATGTATATTTTAAATGATAATACACATTTATCTGGAAAAGAAATCGTTGAAAAGAGTAAAACAATAATGACAGGAAATAGACTTAATTTAGTATTACTTGGATTAACATTTATTGGTTGGTCAATATTGGCTTGGTTTACACTTGGTATTGGTTTACTTTGGTTATTACCTTATATTTGTGTTTCACAAGTTATATTTTACGAAGATAAATCTAATTCATAACTTTACAAAAAGATGGTTTGAAAATCAAACCATCTTTTTAGCAACTCAGAATTCCATTTTTCTATCTACAATAGATTTCTGGATCTACATATTCTCCATCTTTTAACATTTCAAAATGTAAATGTGACTCATCTAAAATTTCAAATGTAGCAGTATTTCCTACTGTTCCAATTGTTTGTCCTTCTTCTACTTCTTCTCCTTCAACTACAAATTCAGCTGTTGCTAAATTTGAATATACTGTCGAAAATCCATTAGCATGAGATATTACAACAGTTAAACCATATCTTGGATCATTTTTTATACTTTTCACGGTTCCCGCTTCACTCGATTTTACTACACTCGTACTATCTGCTTGTATATCTATTCCATAATGTGAAACCCATTCTTTTAATGTATCTGAATATACAAATTTATCCTTTGCAAATTCTCTTATTATATTACCTTCACAAGGTTTTATAAAAGTAGGATCAGGATTAACTTGTTCTATTAATGTAGTTTCTACACTTTCCTCTTCAGGTTCTTCTTTTACATTAGTTGTTGATGATGTTTTCGTGTTTTCTTTATTTTCTGCAACAGTTGTTGTATTTGTAGTGTTATTTACTACATTTTCACTTACTGTATTATTTTGCATTTCATATACACTTTTTCCAATAGGTGTACTTGCCTGTTCTGCATCTGTGTTCAATGTGTTTTGTGTAGATTGATTAGTAGTGTTTGTTATAGTATTCAAATATGCAAAATCTTGTGTATCTATTTCTGAATCAGAATTATTACCATATAACATATATGCAATTGTAAATATAAGAACACCTATTGCAAGAATAGCACCTGTTAAATATATTATTTTTTTAATTCTATCATCATCAAAATCTGAATATCTTGGATTTCTTCCCATAATTTTCCTCCCTTACTTATCTTTAGTAAGAGTATTACCATATAAAAGAAATTTTATTCAGAAAATTTAAAATGACCACTCAAGTTCTGTCCCTAAGTGGACATTTTGGGCATTCAGGGACAGTCCCCAAATGGATAAAATGTCCAATTGGGGACTGTATTTCTATTTTATTGTTCGATTTACTTTACTGGTTCTAAATCGCGTTTTTTATATTCTTGTGGTTTTAATCCTAATTTATCTTTTGCGTATTTATATAATATATATGTAATAATAAAAAATATCATTGCAATTATTATCATGGCATATCTAATATTAAAGTGAGTTAACACTAGTGTTCCTAAAAATCCTATTAACATTCTTGCTAAATTGTTTACTATTATACGTCCCGAATATATTTTAGTTGATGTATCTGGTTTAGAAAAATTATTTAAATATCTACTTGTTAAAACTTGATAAAATCCTTTTCCTATTGGTACTAATGTATATGATATTAATATAATACTTATTTGTATTCCAAATGGTATATTCATTAATGAAACTACACCACTTATTAAAAATGTCGTTGTCATCATAAGTAATATAATTGTTAATGATTTATTTTTATATTTATTATTAAACTTATTAGACTGCCTAGACATTTTGCCAGCTATTATTTGATATATAGCTAATGCTATCCCAATAAATGTTGCAGATATATTAAGATCTTCTAATAATGAAACTTCATATGTACCAAATAAACAACTTAATCCCCAAATCGCTCCAAGAATTAATAACAATGGTCTTAATCTATTAGATTTAAATACAAATTTAAATCCATTTTTTAGATCATTCATATATTCATATACATTTTTATCATTTCTATTTTCTTCGATTTCAACAAATCTATATGATATAAATGATGCTAAACAACATGTTATAAAACATAATATAATTGGTATGTACGGATTAATATCATAGATTATACCTGATACTAGTGTAGTTGTTGCATATAAATAACAATATTTTGAGTACCCTTTTGAATGTATTCTAGAGAAAATCTCTGACTTTTTTTTAGTATCTGGAATTGAGCTATTTAATATTGAAGACTCTGTTACACCTTTTAATCCAAATGCTATTGAATTAATAATCTCCTCAATAATATATACTGTCAAGTTAGGACATACTAGTACTAAGAATATACATAAAGCATTTAGAATATTTCCTGTAACAAGTGCCCTCCTTTTTCCTACTTTGTCAACAAATATGGCTATTGGTACTTGAAATATTATCATAAAAAATGCATATATCGAGCTAGCAAATACAATATCTGCATCTGTAATTCCTTTAATCTGACTTAAGAATAATACCCTTATACCATAATAAAACATAAAGTCTAGTCCTATCATTTCATAAATTGGATATAACTTCATATTTCTTTTTCTTCTTTTCCTTAGTTCTATTTCTTCCATTAATATTTCTCCCATTTTTTTCTAATTTTAACATATCATTTTAATGATTGGAAGGTTTTTATAGAAATAAAATAACAAGATAAATTTTTATAATTAATTTAGACTTTTTTTGTTTTTTCGATTTTTCGATGTTTTTTCTT
>CALXJL010000090.1 GCA_944388615.1 uncultured Clostridia bacterium | reverse complement strand
CTCCGAGTCACTTCATATGCCAGTACCATATTTGCATCATATGTTGTTATAAATCCATCTCCATTTACATCTCCTAGTATATCCTTTGCAGCTTTATTATCTGCATATATCATTATATTTTTTTGAGTTGTTCCTCCAAAATCATCATTGCTTAAAGCAACATCTGCAGAAAAATTATCTGTATTTGTCTCTCCTGCTACTGATACCATACTTTTTACATTATTCTCTTTTGTTATTTTAGACACACATAATACAACAGAAGCCACCACTACTGTTAATACTATGCATACTATTGAAATAACTTTTTTCTTACTCATTTGCTATTCCCCCTACTTGAATATTACATGTTATTTCCATAGTACAATTATTAATTTGTAAAGTCAATATTGCTCTTTTCATTCTGTGAACTGCCTATTACGGAAGGTTTTATGTGGGCTTTTATTACATTTTTATAACATTTCATCTAAAAAATGCGATTTTTTTATTCATATTTCTGATAACCTTACGGATATATGGCTTTTTATATTTCTATATATAATTCTATTATGCAACTCTACTCATAAAAAAATCCAATTTTTACTAAGAGATTAAACATTAATATTTATTCAATAATATCTCTTAATAAAATTGGATTTTTTTATTTTATCTTTTGGTAGGTATCCTTATAACAACTTCGGTTCCTTTTCCTTGTTTACTTTTTATGTCTATACTTCCATTATTTTGGTCTAGTATCTCTTTGGCTATAGAAAGTCCAAGACCTGTTCCTCCAAGTTCTCTTGAACGTGCTTTATCCACTCTATAAAATCTTTCAAATATCCTATTTAAGTCATCTTCTGGAATACCTATTCCATTATCAATTATTTTTATATAGGCATCATTATATACAAACCCTACATATATTTTTATAACTCCACCTTTTGGAGTATATTTTATGCTATTTGTCATTATATTTAATACTACTCTCTCTATTCCATCTCTATTAGCTATTACTGGTGGAACATTCGCAGTAACAAAACATTCTACTTGATGTGATTTTTTATCAATTTCTATTTGTAATTTTTCCTGACATTTTTTTACAAGTTCTCCTAAATCAAATTCTGTAAATTTATTTGTTATTTTATTATTATCATATCTTGATAAGATTAGCAGATCCGTAACTAATTTTGCCATTCTCCTAGCTTCAGAAGATATTACATTTAAAAATCTCTCTTGTGTTTCTTTATCATATTCACCTTCTAATAATGTATCTGAATATCCCATTATAGAAGTTATAGGAGTTTTTAATTCGTGTGATACATCTGCTACAAATTCTTTTCTCATATTGTCTAGTTTTACATGTTCTGTTATATCTTGCACTAAAACCATCAATCCTTCTGGTTTGTCTTTTACATCTTTATATGGTTCGAAATATATATTTAGATACCTATCTCCTATATTAACTCTTTGCTCAGATGTAGTCCAATCTTCTAAATATATTATCTTTTCCATATTTATATCTACATTTATTTTTTCAAATATTGACTTGAATGTATTTGTCTTGTCAAATATATTAAGCATCTCCTTAGCTGCTGGATTTATATGCATTACATTTCCGTTTATATCAAAAACTATAATCCCATCTGTCATATGTAATAATATGGTTTCTATCTGATTTTTTTGTCTGTTTACTTCTTCTAGATTTTGCTTTAATTCTGTGGTCATCACACTAAATACATCTGCCAGTTCATCAACCTCTGTTTTATTTTCCATTTTATTAATTCTTTTTATATCTATATTTTCTTCTGTTGCTAATTTCTCTGCACTTTTAATAAGTTTATTCATCGGCTTTATTAGAGCTTTTGATACAAATGTCCCTATCAATGTACACATTATTAAATATACAAAAGTTGAAATTAAAAATATAAATCTTAAATTTTGTACTTCATTATTTAAATTAATATTATTTTCACTTGCTATTCGATTTATCGAATAAATAGCATTTACCCCTATTACTCCAATAATAACTATACCTATAAGTAGAAATAATATTATTATTTTTATTTGTATATTCCTTTGCATTGTTTTTCCTTTCATATATTATAAGTTCACAAAAAATATAGGTAGTTTTTAGCTACCTATGATTTTTTTATGAAGATTATTTCTCAGCTATATAATAGCCAATTCCTCTCTTAGTTATAAGAATCTTTGGATTCCTTGTATCTCTTTCTATCTTTTCTCTTATTCTTCTCACTGTAACATCTACTGTTCGAATATCTCCAAAGTATTCATATCCCCATACTTTTTGCAGTAAATCTTCTCTTGTTACAACTTGTCCTGGTTGTGTAGCTAAAAATTTAAGCATTTCGAATTCTCTTAAAGTTAAATCTATAACTTCTCCTCTAGCTTTCACTTCAAATTTTGTTAAGTCTAATTCTAATTCTCCTAATTTTATAATATTTTCATGCTTTTTTTCTTGTTCTTCTGAGTTATTTTTTATTGCATCTATACTTTCATCTCTTAATTCTGATTTTCTTAAATTTGCTTTTACTCTGGCCATTAGTTCACGTACACTGAATGGTTTTGTTATATAATCATCTGCTCCTAATTCTAGACCTAAAATTTTATCTATTTCTTCATCCTTAGCAGATAACATTAATATTGGTACATTTAAATTTAGTCTTATTTTTTTACATACAGAAAGTCCATCCATTTTTGGTAACATTATATCTAATAATATTAAATCTGGATTTTCTTTTAGGGCTAATTCTACACCTTCTACACCGTCATTAGCTGATAATGTCTTATAACCTTCTTTTTCTAAATTATATACTAAAATATCTACAATTGGTTTTTCATCATCTATTATTAGTATTGTTTTTTTATTTTTCTCTCTATTCTCCTCCACGAAAGTTTCCCCTTTCCTTTTAGATCTCTAATACTTTCAAATATATCACACAATATTTCTTTTAGCAATACTTATATAAAAAATTGATTCACAACTTATATAAAAAATTGATTTACAATTTTGAATTTCCAGTTACATAATAAAAGGATTTTTTACTATATTGATAGCTAAAAAATCCTTTTATTATTATCTTCCTTCATCATCTTCATGTTCTACTGTTTTGTCTGTTGTCTTTATGTGCCTTCCCATTCTTATATCTTTTTTTGCTAATTCATCCATTTCTTTTTTGGCTTTTCTGATAATTCTTATATATTTATTCATATCCTTTTCTTCTATCTCGTCTGGAAAGTCTAATTCTTCTAGTATTTCTATACAGTTTGTTAAATCATAACTCATATGGTTACCTACCACTAATTCTATTAGTTGACTACCATATAATTCGTCTCCCATTTTTATATAATATTGTGAATCCACTCCATTTTCTATGTATCCGTAATCCATAGTATCATAATCCGAATCTTTTGATGCTTTATTAAGTTTTGTTTCTAATATTGACTCTATTTCTTGTTTAATTCTTTTTGCAAATGCCTTTAATCTGTCTGGAGTAAGTTTGTCTGTGTTATCTATATAGAATTCATATGTGTTATCTATATTTTTTATGTTTTTTTCTTGTTGTTCCTCATTTTCTAATATTTGTTCCATTTTTTCTTCAGAAAAATTCTTTTGTACATTTAATGCTCTTGCATCACCTATGTAATTAGATATTCCTATTGTACCAACTACTGCTCCTGTCGCTAATATTCCTGCTATGATTCTTCTCATTTTATAATTTGGGCCTTTTCTATTTTTCACACTAGTTCCTTTTTCTTTTTTGTATCTTTTTTCTGGTTTAGATAATCTCCAATCTCTATACTCTGAAGTATCAGTAAATCTTTTGTCAATTTTAGGTGGTTTGATTTTCTCTACACTTTCTTGAATATCTTTTTCTACTAACTTATTTGCATATGAACTCAACTCTATTTCTACCCTTTCTTCATTTGGCGTAGTTTCTAATACCTTAATAATATATCCCTTTTCTTCCTTAGTCAATCCTCTACTTACTAATCTTCTTTCAACTCTTTCAAACCAATAATTTTTTCTTGCTATCTTTTCCTTGTTTTGTTCTTTTAATTCATCTGTAACATAATAAAACTCATTTAAAACCTTCTCTTTATTTGTAGGTTCAGCTACAATAGCCCTGATTTTTCTTTCTTGTTCTTCATTTAATTTCATCTCTAATGTATTACTTGCCGTCAATAATATCTGTTCTATCTGCTTCTTATATCTTTCTAACTTATTATTTAATTCCTCTTCATTGCTTGACTTTTCAATTAATCTCTTTATTTTAGCAATCTCACTTTCTGTAAGCTCACCATTAATTACAGATCTAATAATCTCCTCTGAACTATTTAAAATATCTCTAGTTAATTCCATGTTTATATCATCTCCAATCAACTCTACAAACTCATTAGTACATATTAATTATACCACATTTAGCCACTTTTGTCTAATTAGCAATAAATGTAGCAGATAAAAGCCTGTCCCTAATTGGACATTTTGTCCAATTAGGGACAGGTCTTCTTTTATATTTTTTCTAGGGGTTTACATTTCTACTAATATATTTTTTATGCCAGAGTTATCTTCTAATGGGACTTGTTTACTTTTTTGCTCTATATTGTTTAAGAATAATATACTGTTTTCATCTATTTTGTTTTTTTCGTTTTGATTTTTTACTGTTATATTATATATTGTGTTATTGTAGTTATATCTTATCGTATATTCTTTCCATTCTTTTGGTATACATGGTTCTATTTTTAATATATTGTTTTCTATTTTCATTCCCAAAACATACTCTATCCCTGCATTGTAATACCATCCGCTCGATCCTGTATACCAGCTCCATCCTCCTCTTCCTGCAAGATTTCCTTTTCCATAGATGTCTGCAGTTATTACATACGGTTCTACTTTATACTTTTGACAAGCTTCAAATACTTTACTATGCTCTATTGGATTTATCATTTTTAATAATTCTGTTGCTTTTTCTGCATTTCCCATAATCGATTCTGCAATAACAGCCCATATTGCTGCATGTGTATATTGTTGTTGTGACCATTTTTTATATTCTCTCCATTAGTCACAAACCCTTGCTATACAGCCTTTCTCTCATATTCCTTTTTAGCACATATAAATTTTTCTAAACTGTCATTTAGTTCTTGTAGTGGTTTAAAATTGAAATAAATATCAACTTGCTTGTCGCTATGAATTTCAATTTTTTCTATAAATTCTCTAATTATTTCTTTTGTTGGTTTATCCATATTAAGAAATTCTTCTATCAAATTATCTAATCTACTTTTACTTTTTGTTTTATTACTTTCTCCAAATAATTCTTGTTCAAATTCTTTAATTGATTGTTCGTAACTTTTCACAATTTCTTTTATTCTATTTGCATTTTTCATA
>CALXJL010000089.1 GCA_944388615.1 uncultured Clostridia bacterium | reverse complement strand
GATGGTCCATTTGTTAGAATTCCATATAAAGAAGCTATGGAAAAATACGGAATAGACAAACCAGATTTAAGAAATCCATTAATAATAAAAGATGTAACAGATATATTCAAAAATTCTGAATTTAAAGCATTTGAAGGAAAAACAGTCAAGGCAATTCTAGTTAAAGGAGCAGGAACACAAGGAAGAAAATTTTTTGACAATATGGAAAAATTTGCAAAAGAAGAAGCTGGAGCAAAAGGATTGGCTTGGGCTAAGGTGGACGAAGAAGATAATCTAGTTGGAGGAATATCTAAATTTATCACTCCTGAAATGAAAGAAAAATTGGAATTAGTAAAAAATTCAGCAATATTCTTTATAGCTGATGAATTTAAAACTGCACAAAAAATAGCTGGATTAGTAAGAATAGAATTAGGAAATAGACTAGATCTATTAGAAAAAAACATTTTTAAATTTTGTTTAATTGTAGATTTTCCAATGTATGAATTATCTGATGAAGGAACAATAGATTTTAATCATAATCCATTTTCTATGCCACAAGGTGGGATGGAAGCATTAGAAAATAAGAATCCACTAGATATTTTAGCATATCAATATGATGTTGTATGTAATGGGTATGAAATGGCTTCTGGAGCAGTAAGAAATCATAATCCAGAATTAATGGTAAAAGCATTTGAGATAGCTGGGTATACTGAGGAAGATGTAAAAGAAAAATTTGGAGCATTATATACAGCTTTTCAATATGGTGCACCACCACATGCAGGTGCAGCACCAGGTCTAGATAGAATGGTAATGCTAATTTCAAATTCAGAAAATATAAGAGAAGTAATTGCATTCCCAAAAAATAAAAAAGCGAGAGATGTATTAATGAAATCTCCAAGCAAAGTAACAGAAAAACAATTAGAAGATGTGCATATTTGTATTAGAGAAGAAGGGAAAGAATAAATATTTATGGGAGCTTTAGAAGAAACCAAATATATATTAAAGAAATATGGAATTAAAGCGAATAAAAAATTAGGTCAAAATTTTTTAATAGATGATAATGTAATTCAAGCTACAGTAGATTAGGCAGAAATAAGGAAATATGATTTAGTTATTGAAATTGGACCTGGACTTGGAACTTTAACTAAATTATTATTGGAAAAAGCTAAGAGAGTTGTAGCAATAGAATTAGATGCAAGAATGATAGAAATATTAAATGATAGATTTAATTTATATAAAAATTTTGAAGTAATTAATAATGATGTTTTAAAAGTAAATTTAAATGATTTAATAAAAGAACAAAAAGAAAAGTATAACATAGATAAAGTAAAAATAGTTGCTAATTTACCATATTATATTACAACACCAATTATAATGAAACTATTAGAAGATAGGCTAAATATAGAAAGTATAACAGTAATGGTTCAAAAAGAAGTTGCAAAAAGATTAACAGCAATTCCAGGAGATAGAGAATCTGGTGCAATAACATATAGTGTAAATTATTATGCTACTCAGGAAGAAATAATAGAAGTATCAAAAGATAGTTTTATTCCTGCACCAGAAGTAGATTCAGAAGTAATTAAACTAACTTTAAGGGATAAACCAGAAATAGAGCTAAAAGATGAAGAATTATTCTTTAAAATAATAAAGGCAGGTTTTATGCAAAGAAGAAAAACATTGATAAATGGATTATCAAATTCAGGAATTGTGAATAAAGATAAAATAAGAGAAATATTAGTTGATTTAGGAATTGATGTAAATATTAGAGGAGAAAATTTAGGAATGCAGGAATTTGCAAATATAGCAAATAAAATTTCAATATAAAATATGTTCAAATCAAGGTGATAATAGCCTTGATTTTTTTTTATATTTATGTATTGTGTATAAGCAGATCTTGTGCTATAATAAAAGATGTATAAAAATGAGAAATTTAACCATAAGGAGGTAGTATGAATCAGATCTTAGTAACTCAAAAATTATATACATTACCAGAAGTTAATAAGAAGAAAACAAGATATAAAATACAATTTATAATATCAATAATATTAGTAATTGCACTTTTTTCTTATTATATATATACTGAATATGATAGAAACAAAAGTGAAGAAGTTTCACAGGAAATTTTAGAAGCAATGGATTTTGAAGATTCTACTACCATAGCAAAAGATGTAATAACAGTTTCTTTAGATGATGGAACAGAAGAAGAAGATTCTGGAGTAAATACAGATGAATTAATAGAAGAAACACAAAAAAATAAATCAAAAGTTACATATACTTCAGAAACAGGAACAACTTATCAAGTAGATTCAATATTAGAAATACCTAGTTTAAATATAAAATATCCTGTATTAACAGAATCTACAGATGAATTATTAAAAATATCACTTAATAAATTTTGGGGACCAGAACCAAATGAAGTAGGTAATTATTGTGTTGTAGGACATAACTATAAAAGTAAAAAAATGTTTGGAAAGCTGTCACAAATAAAAGATGGTACAGAGGTAAACTTAACAGATGTTACAGGAAGAACTTTAACATATATTGTATATGATAGATATGTAGTTAAGCCAGATGATGTAGCATGTACAAGTCAATTAACAAATGGTAAAAAAGAAATTACTTTAATAACATGTACCAATTATGGACAAGAAAGATTAATAGTAAAAGCAATAGAAAAATAGAGATTATTTTTTATAAATAATCTCTAAACTTCTTATATAGAGTTTAAAGAAAAAAAGGAGCAAAAAAATGAAACTAAACATAGTAATGGTAGAGCCAGAAATACCACAGAATACAGGAAATATTGCAAGAACTTGTGCTGCAATTGGTGCTAAACTTCATTTAGTAAGACCATTAGGATTCCAAATAAATGATAAATATCTAAAAAGAGCAGGACTTGATTATTGGGATAAATTAGATATTGAAGAGCATGATAGTTTAGATAAATTTTTAAATAAATATGATCCTGAAAAAAATAATATGTTTTTTGCAACTACAAAAGGAAAGACAAAATATACAGATATAGACTATTCTGAGATGGATGAAATATTTGTATTATATGGAAAAGAAACAAAGGGGTTGCCTGAATGGCTTTTGGAAAAATATTTGGATACTAAAACAATAAGAATTCCAATGCTTGCAACATTAAGATCCTTAAATTTGTCAAATTCAGTTGCTATAATAACTTATGAAATATTAAGACAACATAATTTTGAAAATTTAGAAGGTGTAAGTAAATATTTTGATAAATAGTAAAGAGAGGAGCATAAAATGTTAGAAATTATAGAGGAGACATTAATAGATAGCTTAAAATTATTGCCATTTTTATTTATAACATATCTATTAATGGAATATATTGAACATAAAACAAGTGAAAAATCTAAAAATATAATGAAAAAATCGGGAAAATTTGGTCCTATAATTGGAGGTCTTTTAGGACTATTTCCACAATGTGGATTTTCTGCAGCAGCAGCAAATTTATATGCAGGTAGAATAATAACACTAGGTACACTAATTGCAATATTTTTGTCTACATCTGATGAAATGCTACCAATATTAATTTCTGAGGCAGTACCCATTGAAATAATATTAAAAATTTTATTAATTAAAGTTATAGTTGCTATTATAGCAGGTATAGTAATAGATTTTATAATAAGTAGGACTCAAAAAGATAAAGAAGTAAAATATGAGATTGAACATTTGTGTGAAAAAGATCATTGCCATTGTGAAAAAGGAATATTAAGATCAGCTCTTCATCATACATTAAATATATTTATATACATAGTTATAATAACATTAATAGCAAATATTATTATAGGATTAATTGGTGAAGATAATATTGCAAGTATTATCTTAAATAATAGATTTTTAGGTCCAATTATAGCTGGATTAATAGGATTAATTCCAAATTGTGCATCTTCTGTAATATTAACTAATTTATATTTAACAGGAATGTTAAGTATGTCTACACTAATAGCAGGATTATTAGTAGGTTCAGGTGTTGGCCTAATAGTATTATTTAGAGTAAATAAAAATCTAAAAGAAAATATAAAAATATTAGGTTTATTATATTTTATAGGAGTTATTGTAGGAATAATTATTTAAAGAAGGGATATTTTTATGTCTTTTGCAAGTAATATAAAAAAAGAGTTAAGTGAACTTAAAAGTTTTAATAAAGAAGAATTGATAAAGGCTGAATTGTTAGGATATATGATAAGTGGAAATATAACTATAAATGATAAAAAAATTACTTTTTCCACAGAGAGTCAATATAATATAAATAGATTCTCAAAATTATTATATAAACTAAAAATAGAAGATTACGATATTTGCATTAATGGTAATAAATATACAATAACATTAAATTCAAATAGTATAGAAATAGACGACAAAATAGATTTTTCTCAAATAAATACAGAGTTTCAAAGGGCACTTATAAGAGGCGTGTATTTGGGAAGCGGATGGATGAGTAATCCTAATAGTAAATATCATATTGAGTTAACTGTTAATAAAAAAGAATATCAAATATATTTAGAAAATATTTTATTAAAAAATGGAGTTGAGCCTAAAAGGCTAGAAAGAGAGAATAAATACTCATTATACTTAAAAGAAGCAGATCAAATATCTAAATTGTTAGCTTTTATGGGAGCAAGTAAATCAGTAATAAAATTTGAAGAAATAAGAGTTATGAAAGATATGAGTAATAATGTTAATAGAAAAGTAAACTGCGAAACAGCAAATTTAAATAAAACTATTAATGCAGCTATAGTACAAATTGAAGCTATTAAAAGAATAAAGAAAAATAATAAGTTTAAAGATTTACCAACAAATCTAAAAGAGGTAGCAATATTAAGACAAGAGCATCCAGAAGCATCACTTGCTGAATTAGGGCAAATGCTAAAAATTCCAATAGGAAAGTCTGGAGTTAATCATAGATTGAAAAAAATTGAAAAAATAGCAAGTGAAATTTAAAATGGGAGAATTTATGACAATATTTGAATTAAAAAAATATGGAAAACAAGAATTATCAAAAAATAATATAGATGATATAGACATTAAGATAAATTGCTTATTAAAATTTGTATTAAGATTAGACAGTAATCAAATAATTTTAAGACTTTCTGAAAGTGTCTCAAAAGAAAGCAAGATGCAGTTTGAAAAATATATAAATGAACTAATAAAAGGAGTACCTTTACAATATATTACGAATAATCAAGATTTTATGGGAATGAATTTTTATGTTGATGAGAATGTTTTAATACCTAGACCAGATACTGAGATTTTAGTAGAAGAAGTTATAAAAGAATCGAAAATAAAACAAAAGAAGTTACAAATATTATATATGTGTACAGGAAGTGGGGCTATTGCAATATCACTTGCTAAATATATTGAAAATTGTACTGTTATAGCAGTAGA
>CALXJL010000088.1 GCA_944388615.1 uncultured Clostridia bacterium | reverse complement strand
TTTTACATGTTGAAACTCTACAACCTTAAATACATTACCATCCATTTCAAATGTTGTTCCGTTTCTAAAATCTCCTGCCATATATACTTCTGCCATTTTTATTTCCCCTTTCTTATACTTGCCATGCAAATACATTTATATACTTTAATCTTGAATGTTTCTATATTTTTTTCCATTCTTTTCTTGTTACCATAATATAATACAATATTTCATTTAAAAAATCAAGTTTTTATCTTACTATTATATAGTTTTTGTCAGATTTGGTTAAATTTATGCTTCCATTTTTTGTAATTAATACAGTATCTTCTATTCTAACACCAAATTGTCCTGGTAAATATATACCTGGCTCATTTGTAATTATCATATTTTCCTTTAGATTAATATCATTTTTTGAACTAACTGTTGGTAATTCGTGAATATCTAAGCCAACACCATGTCCTAATGCATGAATTAAATCAAAACCATTTAATTTAAATTCTGCTTCTAAATTTTTACATATATTTTTTATCATTTCCCCATCTTTCAATTGTTCAGATACTTTAATTTGGTTTTTTAAAACAATATCATATATTGTCTTTACACTTTCCAAGATTTCTCCTGCAAAGATTGTTCTTGTCATATCTGAACAATAGCCATTATATTTACAGCCCATGTCTATTGTTATAGGATCACCAAGTGCTATTTTTTTATTTGTAGGTATTGCATGTGGTTTAGATGAATTTACTCCTGAAGCTACGATAGTTTCAAAAGCTAATCCATCAGCTCCGTTTTCCTTGAAATATTTTTGTATTTCATCTGCAATTTGTATTTCTGTCATTCCAATTTTTATATAAGATTTCAAATGTTCAAAACAATTATCTGTTATTCTACACGCTTCTTTAATATTTGATATTTCTTTTTCATCTTTTATCATTCTTTGTTTTTCTATAATATATTCAGTTTCTTCAAAATTATTTATTTTGAATTTTTGTTTATATTCTTTATATTTAGCATAAGTCATATAATTTTCTTCAAAACCAACATTTTCACAAAATATAAAAAAGTTTTCATAATCTTCTAAACAAATATCTTTAAAATTCATAACTACAATTTCGTCATCTATTGTAAGTATTTGTCTCACGTGTTCCATATATCTTCCATCTGTTATAAAAATATTTTCTTTTCTTGTAATTAGAAGAATTCCCTCTGCATCAATATTAGTTAAATATTTTACATTTATTGGATTTGTTATTATAAATCCTTGCATATTTTGCATTTTTATCTTATCTCTTAACCATTTTAGCTTTGTATTCATATTATCACCTACTTTTTTATTAAATACCACCTAAAGTAAATATTTTATATAGTACAACCATTATTGCTTCAGATTGAAAAATCATTAAAACAAATGATGCAAGTACTATAAAAGGTCCAAAAGCTATATATTCACTCTTGTTCTTTTTTCTAAACAATAATAATAATATACTAATGATAGCACCAAAAATAAATGACATTAGAGCAACTTCTATTATTCCTACCCATCCAAATAATAACCCTAATGCTCCCATTAGTTTTATATCTCCAAATCCCATTGCTTCTTTACCTACAATAAGACCACCTATTAATGTAATAACTAAAAATATACCAGCTCCAACTAGCATTCCAAGTATCATTTCCATTGCTATTGTTACACCTGCATTAACATTTATAGCAGCCTGAAGAACTGTTGCAAGTAAACCAGTTTCAAATATTGTTAAAGTTAGTCTATTAGGTATTATTTGTTCTTTATAGTCTATTATTAGTACACTTACAAGCATTGGAGTTAACACAATATATTTATATAAATTAATATCATTTAGACCATATATATATAATAATCCTATATATATTAATGCTATTGTCAGCATTAATAAGTATTTAGGCTGTGCTTTTTTTAGATATTTTGTAAAAAATTCTTTTGAAAATATTGGTTTATATTCTACCAATCTTTCATTACACCAGTCTACAAATTGTCCAACTATTAATCCTATCATTCCAAATAGCACATAATATAATATATTTATATCATTTATATACATTTTTATCCCTCTTTCACTATTCATTTGTACTTTTATTCTTTAATCTGTATGTTTTTATTTAAATTTTATTCTATTTATTTTTGTTTTTATATTGCTTTATTATATATTCTTCTATAGGTCTTTTTAATCTAGTAATCCATATATCTTTTTGATTTATTGGATCTACTAGTATTGAAAACATTTTACATCTATTTGCACCTATTATATCTGTAAATATTTGGTCTCCTACTACTGCTATATTTTCGCTTGGTAATTGTAAAATTGTTTTTGCCTTTTTAAAACCTCTTTTTAATGGTTTTGTTCCAAAAAATATATATGGAATATCTAACTTTTGTGCTACAGATTGTACTTTTTCTTTTTTATTGCTATTAGATAGTATGCACATTTTTATTCCTTGTTTTTTTAAGTCTTCACACCATTGTTCAGTTCCTTCTAAAAAGTTTTTATAATAGTCTATTAGAGTATTGTCTACATCTAATATTAATCCTTTGATATTATTTTTATTTAATAATTCTATTTTTATTTTTCTTATATCTTTTACATATTCTTTAGGATATAAATTCATTAGTTTTCCTCTTATATGTATATTTAGGTTTATGGCTTTCCTATTACCTTTATAGATTTTTTATCGATTATATATTATCAATGTATACCAGATTTGTCAAGAATTGTTTTTTATGTTATAATATTATTGTAGTTTAGGCTATGGCTGTTTCATATTATGGCGAAACGGCACCTAAATTTGGGTTCGGGTATTGAACAAAAACGACAGAAAGGAATTGAACAATGACTGAAAAAGAAGAAACAATGGCAACGGAAGTTGCCGAAGAGACAACGACAAACGAGGTAGATGAAGCAACAACAGCGACTAAAACAACTGAGGTTGCTGAAGACCAGGAGCTTCAGCAGGAGACTGATGAGGTTCGGATAGATTCCGAGACGGATTCTTATGGTGAATCAGATGATTTTGATTTTCCTTCTTGGGGATCTAAGGAAACAGAGTCCCAGAGACATAAGAAGCCTACTGGGCTTTATCCTCCCAAGGTAAGTAAGCCGGCCAAGAAGGACGCTTTGCTCATTCTTGCCAAGGCAACGAGAAAGAGCAGAGCTAGACTGGTACTCCCATGTACTCTTCTGGGACTACCAATAATCGGTTGCGTGGCTGCTGCAGTAGCCCTAACGCCTAGTATACTGGCGAACACATTAACACGTTTCGCTAGTATACTTATCGGAGTGACACTAGTCATGATAATATTCTCACTCAGACCAGATGAGTGGGATATATTTCACCGATTGACTAGCTTAAACTCTCATCAGTTGGAGCATCTATGGAATAAAACCATGGATGCTGCCGACGAGCTCGCTGGAGCAACTCATCGAGAACAGGTAAAAGACTATATCTCTTACCTTGTTCTTAAAGCAGAGCTCGCAAGCTCTGCTTGGCAGAACTTCAACCCTAAGGATTGAACTCAGGATTGAAGTCACCCCTGAACCCGGAAAAACAGTCGTTAAGAGAAGTTCTTCTTCTCTTATACGGCTGTTTTTTACTTTTCAAGTCTGTCCCCAAATGAACAAAATGTCCATTTGGGGACTATCCAGAAATGCTCTATTTACAAAATCTGTGATTTCCTATTGTAATTACATGTGGTCTTGACCAAATCCATGCACTTGTTGCTGTACTTGGGTTAAAATAATATATTGCACCATATGATGGATCCCATCCATTTAATGCATCTTGTGCTGCTTTTTTTGCTGTTGAATTTGGAGTTAAGTTTATTTGTCCATCTCTTACTACATCAAATGCTCCACTTTGATATATTACACCTGATATTGTATTTGGAAACGAACTACTTCTTACTCTATTTAGTACTACTGCTCCAACTGCTACTTGTCCTTCATAGGGTTCTCCTCTTGCTTCTCCATATATTAATTTACTAAGTAGTGTTAAATCACTTGAATTACTTGCTGAACTTGAACTTGTTGTTGATGAAGTATATATCCCCATTGCTTCTAATGTTCTTTTTCCTGCTATTCCATCTACTGTAAGTCCATTTTTTCTTTGAAAATATTTAACAGCATTTAATGTCTGGGTTCCATATATTCCATCTATATTTCCATTATAATATCCCCATCTTTTCAATTTTGTTTGAATTGTTGTTACTTCACTACCTCTTGAACCATATTTGGATAAGGCTTGTACCTCATTGTTTCTTATTATAAAATTATATACAATAAATATTAGTACAATAATAGATGCAATTATTATTTCCCACACTCTTCTTTTATTAGTTTTACTAATATTTTTTAATCTGTTAAACATAAAAATTCACCTCATTCTGAATTTATTTTATCCAGAATTGGTGAATCTATACAAAACTTTTTACTTGACATTTCTTATATAAATATCTTGTGATGGATATGCTAATCCAATCTCTTCTTTTTCTACTATTTCCATTATTATTATATTTATCTCTTGAGAAAATTTCAAAAATTCTTCATAATCTGTTACATCTGTATATAAATAAATCATTAAGTTCATACTATCTTGTGTGATTTTGTTAAATGATACTACCACAGAATTCTCTATAACATTTTTATGATTTTCTAAAGCGAATTTTATTCTATTTGTTATTTTTTCTATAGTATCTGAAGGTGTACTCATTACTAAACCTAAGTCTAAAGAAAATCTTCTTTTTTGCATACTATTATAATTATTTATAGCTCCATTTGTAAGAACTGTATTTGGTATTGTTATTACAGTATTTTCCAAGGTTCTTATTTTAGTTGTTCTGAATTTTATATCTTCAACTGTACCTATATATGTTCCACATTCTATAAAATCCCCTATTTCAAATGGTCTATCCACAAAAATGCTCAAACCTGCGAATATGTTTTTTGCAATATCCTGTGCTGCAAATGCAATTACAACACTACCCAATCCTAAACCTGTTATAATTCCACTTAGATTATAATCAAATTCTAATAAAATAATATATGCTGCAATTATATATATAATTACTTTTATAATCTTACAAATAAAAGCTAATGCTTGATCACTTTTATCAAATTTATTACTATTCTTTATTTTTTTTACTATAGTAGACTCTACATCAAATAATCCCGCAATACCTTGTGCTATTAGTATTATAGTTATTACTTTAAATATTTTATCAATATAATTCATAAAACTTACATTTAAAATACTAAAAGCTAAATATATTGGCAATATTCTTATAAACCTCTTTAAAGGTGTATAAAAAGAATTGCTTTTTATTTTCTTTTTATCTTTTTCTTTTATATTAAATAATTTTATTATTAAATATGATATACCTGAACTAAACATATTTAATAATATTATTAA
>CALXJL010000087.1 GCA_944388615.1 uncultured Clostridia bacterium | reverse complement strand
ACTAGATTTAAAGATTTAAAATTAGAGTATCCTAAAGGTTGTATAATAGCAAAAGCTAAAATAACAGATTGTATTTATGTAGATGACAATTTTAGAAAAAAAGTCATTCCTAAAAATCCTGATGTTTATAAAGGTTTGAATAAAACAGAATGGAAAGGATATGGTTTTAAAATTGAAGAGGTTGAAGAAATTAGACCAATAGAGATAAATGGAAAATTAAGTTTATGGGATTATAACTATTAATTTAGGTTGAGAAAGGAAACTAAATAATATGGAGGAGGATTTAACTATTAGAAAATTACAGGAGTGCATAAGAAGTATAGATCACAAAAATAATTCGAATGATAAATATATGTTAAAATTAATGGAAGAGGTAGGAGAACTTGCGGAAGTTGTAAGAAAAAACAAAAGAATGGGAAAAGGAGAGAGTATTAAAGGAACAATAGAGGAAGAACTTCAAGATGTATTATATTATGTAGTTTGTCTAGCAAATATAAATGATATAGATTTACAAGATTGTATATACTTAAAAGAGGAATTAAATTGTAAAAAATATAGTAGAAAGAATATGTTCGAGGATTAGTTATAAGGAAATAAGAAATATTGGAACGATTTATCTAAAGAAATTAAAGAGTATTGCGATATAAATAATGTGAAATATACAAATTACTTTTATCATGAAATACTAGTGGAAAATAAAAAGAAAAGGAGCAAACAAATATGGGAAAAGTATTAAAAGTAAGAGAAGTTGGCGATCCTATTCTTTGCACAAAGTGTAAAAAAGTAGATATCAAAAACATTAATCAAGAATTATTAGAAGAAATTGAAGATTTAAAAGAAACATTGAATTTTACAGAAGGATTTGGAATTGCAGCACCACAAGTTGGTCTAGATAAAAGAATAGTTATTATTCAAGTGAATAAAGAAAAATGTACATATAATAATTGTGAGGATATACCAACCACAGTAATGATAAATCCAACTTGGAGGAAATTATCTCAGGAAACAGAAACTGAATATGAAGGATGCTTAAGTGTGCCATCAATAAGAGGAAAAGTTGAAAGATATACAAATATCGAAGTTACATATTATAATGAACAAGGTGAAAAAATAATAAAACAAGTGAAAGGTTTTACGGCAAGAGATATCCAACATGAATGTGATCATTTAGATGGAATTGTATTTCTAGAAAAAGTAAAAGAACATAATGGGTTTGCAACAAAAGAAATGATAAATAAATTTAAATTAAGGGACTAAATATGAACCAATAATATTTGAAAATATAGTAAGATACTTGTAGAAATTATGTTAGAATATCAGTGGTTATAAAATATGTGCTATATTAGTACAAGATATAAGAGGTAATGATAAGATATGAACAGGATCGCAAAAAATGATGATATAAAAGAAATATCAAAACTAAGAATAATGCAACAAAGAGATGATTGGAAAGAATTATATCCTAATAATGATGAAGAATTTTATGAAATAACAAAAAAATATTTAGAAGAACATTTAAATAAAGATGTATTCTTTTTTATAGAAATTATGAATAATAAAATAATTGCAACTTGCGGATTACAAGTAATAAAATACATGCCACAATGTGTAGAAAGTGGTGTTGAGGGATATATATGTGATGTTTTTACATTAAAAGAGTATAGGAGAAAAGGAATACAAACCAATTTAATAAAAGAATGCATTAAATTTGCAAAGGAAAATAATATCATTAGATTAAACCTCTCAAGTGATAATCCAGAGGCAATAAAAATATATCAAGGACAAGGTTTTGAATCTGATAAATTAATTATGAAAAAAAGAAATTGAATAAAGTGAGGAAATATAATATGAAAGATTTATTGAAAACAAAATAGTATAGATAATTGTAAATGTAAATCAATTTATTAGATAAGAAAAGGATTAAACAATGAACATTATTTTTTTAGATGTGGATGGAGTTTTAAATTCTATAAATAAATTAATTGAAATATATAACACAACACATAAATCACATTCAGGATATTCATATCCTTTTGATGAAGTTTGTTTAAGTAATTTACAACTATTAGTTCGAGAAACAAACTCGAAATTAGTAGTTACTTCTACTTGGAGAAAGAATAAAGAAGGAAGATGTACTTTATTGAATATTTTGAAAGATTATGGATTAGACAAAGATGTTATAGGATATACTCCAATTTTATTAAATGAAAAAAGAGAGATGGAAATTAAAAAATTTTTATCTACATTAAGCAATAAACCAAATTTTATTATATTAGATGATGATGTAGATATGGAAGAATTATTACCATTTTTAATAAAAACGGATAAGCAAACAGGACTAACATATGAAAATGTACAAGATGCAATTGAGAAATTAAATAAGTTACAAAATAAAGACGACATTGAAAGATAACTGATTATGAGATAGAGAATAGAACTATAGATAAAAAAGGAAGTGGAAATAATGGAAGAAATAGTTTTTGTAACACATAATAGAGGAAAAGCAAAATCAGCAGAAAGATATTTTAACAATCTAAAGTTTACTACATATGATTTTGAGTTAGACGAGCCTAGAAGTGATGATATAAAAGAAATAGCAACAGCAAAAGTTAAACAGGCATTTAAAATAGTTAAAAAACCATGTATAGCTTTAGATACAGGATTTTTTATAGACGAATTAAATGGATTCCCAAGAGCATTTGTTAATTTTTCGTTAGATACTATTGGAATTGATGGTATTTTAAGACTAATGGAAGGAAAAGAAAATAGAAAATGCAAATTTGAGGAATGCTTAGCATATCATGATGGTAAAGAGATTCATTATTTTTATGGAAAACATCCAGGAAATTTAGCAACAAAAATTCAAGGGATGGATAGAGAAGAGAAATGGTCTGATTTATGGTATATATTCAAGCCAGAACATTTTGAAAAAACACTTGCTGAAATGGATTTAATAGAACGAGAAGAGAGAAGAAAAATCGATGGATCAGTAGAAGCATTAAAAGTTTTCGCAGAATGGTATGAAGATAATAATAAATAAAATAAGGAATGATTAAATTGAATTTAAAAGAACAGATAGAAAATTATAGACCTTATAATGAGCAAGAAGAAAATGATCAAGAAACAATAATAGAATGTATAAATACTTTTAAAGATGTATTGACGAGAGAAAATAAAATATGTCATTTTACTGCATCAAATTGGATTGTAAATAAAGAAAGAACAAAAGTATTAATGATTTATCATAATATTTATAAATCATGGTCATGGACTGGCGGACATGCAGATGGTGATAGTAATTTATTACATGTAGCATTAAAAGAAGCGGAAGAAGAAACGGGATTAAAAGATTTAAAAGTATTAAGCGATGGAATATTTGGAATTCAAATACTTACTGTAGACAGTCATATAAAAAGGGGAAAGTTTGTACCTTCACATTTACATTTGGATTGTTGTTTTTTACTAGAAGCTGATGAAAGCAAAACATTAAAAATAAAAGAGGATGAAAATAGTGGTGTAAGATGGATTGATATTGATAAATCAGTAGAAGTTACAAATGAATCAAAAATGAAGCCGATTTATATAAAATTAAATGAAAAGATAGAAAAATTGTAGAGAATGGAGATTACAAGAGGTATATGTCAAAGGCTGTTAATTTTTTAATAATATGCTAAAATGATGACCATAGAAAAAGGAGAGTAAAAAGGATGTCGGTTAAAATAATTTATTTTGTACATGGGACAACTACAGATAATATAGAACACAGATCTACAGGATGGATGCAAGGAAAATTAAGCGAAAAAGGGATAGAGCAAAGTATTCAGCTAAGAGAACAAATAAACTTAGCTGAAATAGATTTAGTTATCTGTTCGGATTTAAAAAGAGCAATAGACTCAGCGGGATATGTTTTTCATGACTCAAAAAAAATATTATACGATGAAAGAATTAGAGAATGTAATTATGGAGATTTAAACGGAAAAGATGCTTCTTTAGTAATATACCAAGAACATATAGATAAAAAATTTCCTAATGGAGAATCAATGAAAGATGTTGAAAAAAGATTAAGAGATTTTTGCAAGTATTTATTAGAAAACTATAATGAAAAAACTGTAGCTTTAGTTTCTCATAAAGCACCACAATTGGCATTAGAGGTTATAACAAAGAATATTAGTTGGAAACAAGCAATCGATAATGACTGGAGAAAAACAAAGAATTGGCAACCTGGTTGGAAATATGAAATAAGTAAGGAAGATTTTTAAAAATTATATATTTTTGAGGTGGAATTATGGATATAAATAAAGAATTAGTAAAATATATTGAAAACAAAATATTTCCATTATATGATAGAAATGAAGAGGGGCACGGAATAGGACATATTAAAACAGTAATAAAAAGAAGTTTAGAACTAGCAAAAAAGCAAGATGTTAACATGGATATGGTTTATACAATAGCATCATACCATGATATAGGACATTATATAGATAGAAAAAGGCATGAAATAATATCTGCAGAAATTTTTATGAAAGATGATGAAATAAAAAAATGGTTTACAGATGAGCAAAGAAATATAATAAAAGAAGCAATAGAAGATCATAGAGCTTCAAGTAACCACGCTCCAAGAAGTATATATGGAAAAATTATAGGTACGGCAGATAGAACGATTGTAGATATAGATTATACTATAAAAAGATCATATTCTTATGGAAAAAGGAATTATATAAATATATCTGAAGAAGAACAGATAGAAAGAGTTTATCAGCATTTAACAGAAAAATTTGGAGATAAGGGATATGTAAAAACATATCTAGAGGATAAAGAATTCGATGAAGCTATAAAAAAACTAAGACAAGCATTATCGAATAAAGAAGAATTTATTGAAAGAATAAATAGAGTAGTAAAATCAATATAGATTTATAGAAAAAATGCATTATAATTATATAAAAAATAGAAAGGAGACCAACTATGAACACAGAATACGAAATAAGAATCTTAGAAGTTAATAAAGAAGAAATGATAAAAAAATTAGAAGAATTAGGAGCTATAAAAAAGGGAGAATTTGAACAAAAAAGATATGTTTATGATTTAAAACCAGTAGAAAATGGTAAATGGATTAGACTTAGAACTAATGGTAAAGTTACAACTCTTACTTATAAAGACGTAGTAAGTAATACAATTGACGGAACAAAGGAAGTAGAGATAGAGGTAGAAGATTTTAATAAAACAAATGAGCTTTTAGAAAAAATAGGTTTTAAAAACAGAAGTTATCAAGAAAATAAAAGAATACAGTATATTTTAAATGATGTAGAAATAGATATAGATTCATGGCCAATGATACCAACTTATATGGAGATAGAAGGAAAAACAAAAGAGCAAGTTATTAATATGAAAAAATTTTTGAATATTGACGAAAGCAAAGTAACAACATTGAATTGTGATGATATTTA
>CALXJL010000086.1 GCA_944388615.1 uncultured Clostridia bacterium | reverse complement strand
GGATTAGATGAGATAATAACTCATGGAGAAGACGGAATGAAGAGCTATGCAGGAAATGCAAATTCAATTGCTGATTCAGTATTAGCGTTATTACTTAATCCTCAACTATGTGCAAATGTTTCTAAAAAAGCAAAAGCAAAAGTTAAAGAATTATATAATTGGAATAAAATTGCACAAGATACACATTTTGTATATCAAAAAGCAATATGTCAAACAATGGCAGAAAGACAAATTAAACAATTAGAACAAGAAAAAGCAAATAAAACTTCTAAAGCAAAAAATAATGATAAAGAAATTACTAAATTGCTAAACTTTAAAAAACGCCATGCATATGCTTAAGTTGAAGAAAGGAAAATGAATGGAAATATATGATACAGCTAATAAATTAGCACTAGAAATAAGAAGATCAGAAGAGTATTTAAAATATAAGGAATTAAAGGAAATTATTAATTCTAATTCATATTTAAAGGAACAAGTAGATCAATTTGAAAAAAATAGATATTTAATACAAATATCTCAGATGCAAGGAGTAGAAGAAAAAGAAACAAAAACAAAAGAATTAGAAGAAATGTATAAAGAACTAATTCAAAACGAACAAATAAAAGAATATTTTGAAAAAGAAGTAAAATTTAATATGCTATTAGCAGATATAAATAAAATTATTGCAGAAAGTGTAAAAGATGTATTATAAACGTAATTTTTAGAATAAAATTTGAAATCAACTGGTTTAGAATAATTAACTTTTAGAAGAGGTGTATATTTACTTATACACCTCTTAAAATATAAGAAATGTTAAATTTTAAACTAGGAGGAAATTATGGAATTAGTAATAGTAATAATTATATGTATTATTTCAATCTTTACATTATATATAGTATTTGAAATAAATAAGAAAAAACTCATACAAATAGCAAGTGATAAAGAATTAGATGAAATAACCAAAAAACTGCCAGGAAATAGGGTGATTTGCGAAGAATATTTAAAAATGTTAAATAATAAAAATGTAAATATTAAAGAAGATAAAAGCAGTGTAAAACAAGCTAGTTTATATATAGCACTAACAAATACAATATTTATAGCAAATATAAAAGATAGTTTTACAAGGATTCAAACAATAGCTCATGAATGTTTACATTCTATTCAAAATAGAAAAATATTATTGTTTAATTTTATATTTTCAAACATATATATTCTTTATTGGATTCTAGTAACCATTTTAACAGGTGTAAAAGTAATAAACAATCATATGTTACAAATTACAATATTGATGTTATTGGGATTTGTATATTATTTTGTTCGTTCTGGCTTGGAAACAGAGGCTATGACAAAAGCAGAATATCTTGCTAATGATTATATGAATAAAAGTAATATATTAAAAAAAGATGAAATAGATAGAATAAATAAAAAATACAATAAAATGAATGATTTAGGAATAAAAACAGTACAGTATGAATTATTTAAAAATTGTATTATAAAAGTACTTATATATGCAATTATAGCTGTTTTTGTAGCTTATTAGTGTACAGATATAAATATAAAAGCGCCATATTCTAATATAATAGGCGCTTTTATACATACCATCATTAAATATTTCTTCTTGACTTACTAAGAGTAATAATATATTATATTGAACAAAGACCAAATATTAGGAGAAAAAAATGAAGAAAAAATGGGAATGTTTTAAAACAGATATAGAAAAAAGAGATATTTTTGCAAAAGAGAATAATTTATCCACTTTATTAGCAACAATATTATTAAATAAAAATATAACAGACAAAAAGGAAATAGATAAATTTCTTAATCCTAAAAGGAATGATTTTTATGATCCTTTTTTAATGCCAGATATGGAAATTGCTGTAGACAGAATAATTGAGGCAATAAATAATAATGAAAAAGTAATAATTTATGGAGATTATGATGTAGATGGAATTACAAGTATAACAGTACTAAAAAAATTTTTAGAAGATAGAGGATTAAAAGTTCATGAATATATTCCAAATAGATTAAATGAAGGATATGGTTTAAATAAAAAAGCCATTCAAGCAATAGCAGATAAAGAATATAAATTAATGATAACTGTAGATTGTGGTATTTCTGCGATAGAAGAAGTTGAATTTGCAGTAGAATTAGGTATGGATGTAATAGTTACTGATCATCATGAACCTGTAGAAACTCTTCCAAAAACTTTAGCAGTTGTTGATGCAAAAAGAAAAGATAATAAATATCCATTTAATCAATTGGCAGGAGTTGGAGTTGTATTTAAATTAATACAAGCAATTAGTATTAAACTAGAATTAGATGAAAAGGAATATTTAAAATACTTAGATATTGTATGTATTGGAACTATATCTGATATTGTTCCATTAGTGAGTGAAAACAGAGTAATAACTAAATTAGGATTGAAATTAGTGGCACAAACAAAAAATATAGGTTTGCAAACATTATTAGAAACAATAGGATATAAAAATATAGATTCAACAGCTATATCTTTTGGAGTAGCTCCTAGAATAAATGCATGTGGAAGGATGGGGCATCAAGAAGAAGCATTAAATTTATTTTTGACAGAAGATTTAGAATCAGCTCATAAGATTTGTGAAAGACTTAATGAATTTAATAAAATAAGGCAAGAAACAGAGAAAAATATATTTTCTGAAGTAGTTGAAATGATAGAAGAATCTAAAGAAAATCAACCAGTAATAATATTAGGAAAAGAAAACTGGCATCATGGTGTAATAGGAATAGTAGCTTCTAAAATAACAGAACAATATTTCAAACCAAGCATTTTAATATGTTTTGAAGGAGAAGAAGGTAAGGGATCAGGAAGAAGTATACCGGGATTTGACTTACATGAAGCACTAAGCAAATGTGATCAATACTTATCTAAATTTGGCGGACATGAAATGGCAGTTGGGGTTAGCCTTAATAAGGATAATTTTAATAAATTTAAAGATCAATTTGAAGAATATGCATTAAATTCTAAAATTGAAGAAATAGTGCCAATATTAAATATAGATAATGAAATTACAGCAAAAGATATAAGTATTGAGGCAATAAAAGAATTAGAAAAACTAGAACCATTTGGAGAAGGAAATAAAAGACCTATATTTTTATACAAAAATCTTAAAATTGTTGCAATTAGAGCATTAACAGAAGGAAAGCATCTTAAATTAACCTTAAAAGATGATAATTTCTTAATTGAAGTAATAGGATTTAATTTGGGATATTTAGTAAATGAATATTTAATAGGTGATAAAGTAGATGTTGTTGGAACATTGGAAATAAATAATTTTAATGGAAACGAAAATATACAAATAAATCTTAAAGATATACGAAAATCTTACTAATAAAAGGGGATGATATGGATGTCTGAAGTAAAAATAGCAACTATTGACGAAGTAATATTACAAATGAAAAAAAATAATAGAAAATCAGACACTAATTTAATTAAACGTGCATATGAGTTTGCTAAAGAAAAGCATGGTGATCAACTAAGAAAATCGGGAGAGCCATATATAATTCATCCTGTACAGGTATCATATATATTGTCAACATTGGGATTAGATGAAAGTACAATATGTGCTGCATTATTACACGATGTAGTAGAAGATACAGAAGTAACAAAAGATATGTTAGAAAAAGAATTTGGAGCAGAAATAGCAGAATTAGTTGATGGAATGACAAAACTTAAAAAACTAAAATATGCAAGTGTTGAAGAACAACAAGTGGAGAATTACAGAAAAATGTTTCTTGCAATGGGAAAAGATATTAGAGTAATACTTATAAAGTTAGCAGATAGACTTCATAATATGAGAACATTAAAATATCTTTCTAGGGATAGACAAATAGCAAATGCTAAAGAAACTATGGATTTATATGCACCACTTGCCAATAGATTAGGATTGTATTCTGTAAAATGGGAATTAGAGGATTTAGCTTTTAAATATTTATATCCAGAAGAATACAAAGAAATTGTTGAAGGAATAAATGAGAAAAGAAACCAAAGGCTTGAATTTATACAAAAAATTCAAGATAATATTAGTCAAGAATTGAAAAAACATAAAATTAAAGCAGAAATAACTGGAAGAGCTAAACACTTATATAGTATATATAGAAAAATGCAAAGAGATAATAAAACATTGGATCAAATATATGATTTATTTGCACTTAGAATTTTAGTTGATACAGTACCTGATTGTTATTCAGTTCTAGGAATTGTACATGAATTATACAATCCTATGCCAGGAAGATTTAAAGATTATATAGCAGTACCAAAACCTAATATGTATCAATCTTTACACACAACACTAATAGGAGAAAAAGGAACACCTTTTGAAGTACAAGTTCGTACATGGGACATGCATAGAGTAGCAGAATTTGGTATAGCTGCTCATTGGGCTTATAAAGAGGCAAATAAATTCAAAAAAACATCTGTAAGAGTTGAGGAAGATAAATTGTCGTGGTTAAGAGAAACATTAGAATGGCAAAAAGATATGCAAGATCCAGATGAATTTTTAAAAACTCTGAAAACAGAGCTTTTTGAAGATGAAGTATATGTATTTACACCAAAAGGAGAGATTAAAGTTGTACCAAGAGGAGGAACACCAATTGATTTTGCATATATGATACATGCAGAAATAGGAAATCATATGACAGGATGTAAAATAAATAGCAAAATGATGCCTATTATAACACATCTTCATAATGGAGATATTGTTGAAATAATAACATCTGATCAGTCTAAAGGACCTAGTATGGATTGGCTAAAATTTGTAAAAAGTTCAGGTGCTAAAAATAAAATTCAACAATGGTTCAAAAAGAACAAACGTAATGAAAATATAACTAAAGGAAAAGACCTTATAGAAAAAGAAATTAAAAGAATTGGAATGCGTTATGATGAAATATTTAAGTCTGAATATATAAATGCAGCATTGAAAAGATATAAGTTTAATACTATAGATGATATGTATGCAAGTGTTGGATTTGGTGCTATATCTCCATCTAAAGTTGTTGCAAGAATATTAGAAGAATATAGAAAAGATCATAAAGAAGCGGAAATAGAAAAAACATTACAAGAACTAGTAAATACAAAACATATGAATACCAAGCCATCACAAGCTGGTGTAGTTGTTAAAGGCATAGATAATTGTTTAGTTAAATTATCGAAATGTTGTAATCCTGTTCCGGGAGATGAAATTGTAGGATATATTACAAGGGGAAGAGGAGTTTCTGTTCATAGAAAGGATTGTGTAAATGTTAAAGAACTTGTTGAAGAAAGAAACAGAATGATAGATGTATATTGGTATAATGAATCAGATACATCATATAGTGTTGAAATAGATGTTTATGCTAATGATAGAAATGGTCTATTAGCAGATGTAATAAATGAAATATCTAAATCAAAAGTAAAATTACAAGGAGTAAATGCACGAACAAAAGAAAGAATTGCAATATTAGAATTAACAGTTAGTGTTGACGGAATTGAGGAATTAAATAAGGTACAATCAGCTATTAGAAAAGTTAATAGGGTATATGAAGTAAAAAGAAAAAAATAAGGTGAGTTAAATGATATTAAAAAGATTAAAAGTTAATTCTACATTATTA
>CALXJL010000085.1 GCA_944388615.1 uncultured Clostridia bacterium | reverse complement strand
ATTATTAAGTATAAGTGCAAGAAGACAAAAAGCAATATTTATAGATTAGGATAGGAGAAGAAATGTATATAAAACAACTAACTATAGGAAATGTAAAATTAGAAAATAATATAATATTAGCTCCAATGGCAGGTATAACAGACCTGCCATTTAGATTAATAGCAAAAGAGCATAATCCGGGACTTGTTTGTACAGAAATGGTAAGTTCAAAAGCATTAATGTATGGAGATAGTAAAACTAAATTATTATTAAATACAAAATCTGAAAAAAGACCAGTGCAAATGCAAATATTTGGAAGTGATATAGAATCTATGGGGTATGCTGCGAGTTATGTATCTGAATTAGCAGATATATTGGATATAAATATGGGATGTCCAGCACCAAAAGTTGTAAAAAATGGTGATGGAAGTAAATTACTTTTAGATTTACCAAAAGCTGAAGCTATAATAAAAGAAGTTGTAAAAAATTCTAAAGTTCCTGTAACTTTAAAAATAAGGAAAGGATGGAACCAGGATAATATAGTAGCAATAGATATAGCAAAAATAGCAGAAAATTGTGGAATATCAGCAATAACCGTACATGGAAGAACAAGAGAAGAATTTTATTCAGGAGAAGCGGATTGGGATATAATAAAAAAAGTAAAACAAAATGTTAATATACCAGTAATAGGAAATGGAGATGTGAAATCAAAAAAAGACGTAATTAGAATGTTTGAACAAACAGGTGTAGATGGTATAATGATAGGAAGAGCTGTGGTGGGAAATCCATGGATATTTGATGAGATATTAAAACAAGATTATAATGGAGTATCATACAAAGAAAAATATGAAACAATAATAAAACATTTAGTTTTAGAAGTACAAGAAAAAGGAGAGAAAACAGGGATAAGAGAAATGAGAAAACATCTTAGTGCATATATTAAGAATATGCCAAACGCTACAAGAATGAGAGAATACATAAATAAAATAGATAATCTTTTAGAACTACAAAAATGTTTAAAAGAATATTTTAATGGTCTTGAAATATGTGAATAATCGTACCTCGAGAAAAAGTCGTTAGTCCTACGACTTTTTTTTGTGTTCATGAATATAATTTACTAAAAAAGAAGGGAGAAAAAGGAGTATGAACAAAAAGAAAATCATTATAACAGTAGTTATAATAATAGTTTTAATTTTTGTTATATTTTTTATAAAAAACAATTATAAAAAATCTGAATTTGGTAATAATATAACTAACAAATCAATTGAAGAAATTGAAAATTATATATTAAATATTAGTGAATATGATGCTGAATTAGAAATAGAAATCCAAAGTAATAAAAATACTAATAAATATACTGTACATCAAATAGTAAAAGACAATATTTATGAACAAGAAGTAATAAAACCAGAAAATATAGCAGGAGTAAAAATAATATATGATGGAGAGAATTTAACAGTTGAGAATACAAATTTAGGTCTAAAAAAACTATATGAGAAATATAACAATATAACAGATAATATATTATGGATAAATTCCTTTATAGACGATTATAAAAATTCAAATGAATCAAAAATTACAATAAAAGATGATTATGTTGTATTAGAAACCAAAAATAAAAATAATGAAGAAAAATATAATATATATAAAACATTATATTGTGATAAAAATACATTAAAACCTGTCAAATTAGAAATAAAAGACAAGAACAAAAAAATTAGAGTTTACATATCATATAAAGAGATAGAAATAAATAGTTTACAAGAGGGAATATTAGCATTTAAATTAAAAAATATTTTCTATAGTGAATACTAGAACTATTATTTTATCTTACTAATATTTAAATATAATAAAAAACAAAATTTAAATATAGAAATAGTAGGAGTGATTGATAAATGGTAGTTAAAAGAGGAGATATGTTTTATGCTGATTTAAGTCCAGTAATAGGCTCTGAGCAAGGAGGAATAAGACCTGTTATTATTATACAAAATGATATGGGAAATAAACATAGTCCAACAGTAATAGCTGCTGCAATAACATCTCAAACGACTAAAAATAAGCTACCAACACACATCGAGATTGGTTCGCAAAACAATGGGCTAAAAGCAGATTCGGTTGTTTTGGCAGAACAGATAAGAACAATAGATAAAAGTAGATTAAAAGAGAAAATTGGTCATATTGATGATGAAGTAGTAATTAATAAAATAAATAATGCTTTAGGAGTAAGCTTTGGATTATAACAAATCTCGCTCCTTCGAGACCTTTACTCTACTTTTCATACTTGCTGTTATTATATTTAATGTCTCGAAGAAGCGTAAAGATTTGTTGACGCGAATTATATAAAAAAAGATACTGGAAAACCAGTATCTTTTGCTGTATAAACAGCGTAACCTGAAAATAAAAGGGGATGTTTTCAAATTGAGTTGGTAATTGGAGTAAAGTATTACCAACCTTGGTTATAATATACCAATATTATTTGTCCATTTTGTGAAAAGAATGTGATTAAATAATTAATTTTTTATAAAATTTTTTATTTGAAACAAAAAATGTAATTTGAATTATTTCAAATTACATTTTTGTATATTTAAGGTTGTTCACCAAGTGTTAATACAATATCTTTTTCCTCTCCAGAACGATTAATTTTTAATGTGATTGTATCACCTATTTGATGTCCATTTTTTATCTCATTCAATTCATCCATTGTTGTTATAGATGTTCCATCTATACCTATTATTACATCACCAATTTTTATACCAGCCTTTTCTGCTGCTGAAAATTCTTCAACTGTTCTAACATATACACCAACTACCAAGTTATTTCTAGATGCTGTCTCTTGATCTAAATCTACTCCACCAATACCTATATATGGTCTTTTTACTTTATTATATTGAATTAATTGACTATAAATATCTTTTGTAGAATTAATAGGAATAGCAAATCCAATACCTTCAATTCCAGTACCAGATAATTTTAAAGTGTTAATTCCAATAACTTGACCTTTTGAATTAACTAATGCACCACCACTATTACCAGAATTTATTGCTGCATCTGTTTGTATTAATTTATATAATGTTCCA
This sequence comes from uncultured Clostridia bacterium, assembly GCA_944388615.1. Taxonomy (GTDB): domain Bacteria; phylum Bacillota; class Clostridia; order TANB77; family CAG-508; genus CALXJL01. The sequence continues at coordinate 2,595 of CALXJL010000085.1, read as the reverse complement.
TCTTCATCTGTTACTTCTCTATTAACAGCACTAATCATACCCGCTGTAACACTACTTTGCATACCTAAAGGATTACCAATAGCCATAGAAAATTCTCCAACACGAACACTATCTGAATCTCCTAACTCAGCAGCTGTTAAATCTGTTTTATCTATTTTAATAACAGCTAAATCTGTTTGAGAATCTGTACCTACTATAGTAGCAGGATATTCAGTTGAATCATTATATAAAAATACTGTTACTTTACTTGCAGAATCTACAGAGTAAAAAGAATCCAATGAATTAGAAGAAGTAGCTGATGAAGTATCTACAATATGGTTATTTGTTAATATATATCCATCAGAAGAGATTATTACTCCAGATCCTTCTGCTGTTGCAGTAGATGAACTTCTAGAGAAGATTGAATTAACAGAATATTCTACTTTTATACCTACAATAGATGGTAATACTTTTTCTGCAACAGATGTACCTGTTTCAGAATATTCTGCAAGTGATACTAAATTTGTATTAGGTTCTGAAGTAGAATTATTTGAATCAGAGGATTCAATAACAGAACCGAGTAGTTGTTAGTCCTAGAATTCTATCTCTAATTCCGTGAAACTCCAAAACATGTTCCAATAGTTAATGTAGCTCCAAGCACTCCAGAAAGTAGAGGAATAGCTACTGATCTAGTAAAGCTAGAAGAATTTTTCTTATTTTTTTTATTATTAAAATTATTTGGATTATTAACGCTTTTAAAAGTGTTATTTACAGGGTTTGTATTTTCTTCCATAATATACCTCCTAAATTTATATTATTTATAATATCCTATTTTTACTATATAATACAATAGAAATGTGAAAAAAATGTGAAAAAAATGTAACTACTACAAGAAAAAATATAAGTTATAACTATTGAAAAAATATTTTAAAAAATATATAATTTCGTTGTAAAAAATAGAAATAAGGGTGATTTATAATGAAAAAAGAAGAAGGTATAGCATATAAATGGCTTATAATAATATTAGTAATATTACTAATTATAGGTTGTGGAATCTGTTATCTAGTAAAAGAACAAATAGACGTGGAAAATGGGGAAAATATAAAAACAGATTTATTATTAATACAAGGTAAAATTAAACAAATATATATAGATTCGAAAATAGATACTAATACTCGGGTTACTAGGAAGAAAAATAACTGAACTTGAAGCAGAGAAACTTGAGGATATTTTACAAAAAGTAGATATTAGTGAAGAAGAAAGAGAAAAATATTATATATTAAGTGGAGATGATCTACAAAAATTAGAGATAGTAGAAAATAAAATTAATGATAATGATATAATTGTAAATTATGAAACTGGTGAAATAATATTTTTACAAGGATATATAAAAAAAGATGGAACAATGATTTATAAATTATCAGAATTAGAAAATGAGCAATAATGGGAGAAAATGATGAAAGAAAAAGAATTAGAAAGATTAAAAAAATTAAAAAGTATGGAAGATGAATTATATAATAATAGTATTAAATATATATGTGGAATAGATGAAGCGGGTAGAGGACCACTTGCAGGACCAGTAGTAGTAGCATCTGTAATAATGCCAAAAGATTCTATGATAGAAGGTGTAAATGACTCAAAAAAAGTTTCGGAGAAAAAAAGAGAGATTTTATATGAAAAAATAATAGATGAATGTATAAGTTATGGAATTGGAATTATAGATCCAGAAGAAATAGATAGTATAAATATATTAAATGCGACTAAAAAAGGATTAACAGAATCAATAAAACAACTAAAAACGAAACCGGACATTATATTGGTAGATGCTTTAACTAAAATAGATACATGTGGTATAAAATATGAATCAATAATAAAAGGTGATGCAAAATCTTATTCAATAGCAGCAGCATCTATAATAGCAAAAGTAACAAGGGATAGAATAATGAGACAATGGGATGAGGTTTATCCACAATATGGTTTTGCCAAACATAAAGGATATGGAACAGCAGCGCATATTAATGCAATAAAAGAATATGGATTATCACATATTCATAGAAGGACTTTTGTCAAAAATATAAAGTAAAAAAGCATGGATGAACTTCATGCTTTTTTACTTTATAAATTAATACTTATATTTCCATTAAAATTAATATTATCTTGAGAAAAATTATTATTTTTCATAATTCTATTTATATTTTTTACACTAATTCCAGTATTTTGGGAAATATCTTCAAGTGATACAGTATCATCTATGTCTACTAGATAATTTGATAATATAGATAATTCATTTATATCTTTTTGAGAACATTTTGTACAAGTATTTTCAGATCCGAGCAAAAAAACATCCACATCTTTGACATTTGTTTAATTCCATATATATCATCCTTTCAAATTAAAAAAATTCAAAATATTACAAATTCTAACAAATTAATATTATTATAACATATAAAAAAAAGTTGTAAACACATTTATACAAAAAATGTCAAAAATATTTGATTATTCGAATTTATGTGGTATAATAGAATATATAAGTACAAGTGAAAAAACGGAGGTAAAAATTATGTTTGAAAATAAATATAGTAAATTTTTAACTGTTTTAATAATTATTATAGTAGT
>CALXJL010000084.1 GCA_944388615.1 uncultured Clostridia bacterium | reverse complement strand
TTGATTATTCCAATTTATGTGGTATAATAATATATATAAGAAAAAAACGGAGGTAAAAATTATGTTTGAAAATAAATATAGTAAATTTTTAACTGTTTTAATAATTATTATAGTAGTAGCATTAGTGGGATTAATTGGATATTTGATATATGACTATTTTAGAGAAGTGAATGTAGATGCAAATGCTTCTAATGCATTAAAAGAATGGGAAAGCAATATAGATACAAGTGATAAAGAACAAGCAACAGCTAATTTTAATTTTGGAGATAGTGACTTATCAGGAACAAGTACAGCCACAATAACACAATATGAGGGATACAATGTAATGGGAAAAATAGCAATTCCTAAAACCAATATAGAATATCCTATTTTAGAAAAAGTTACTAAAAGATCTATAGAAATAGCAATTGCTATATTGTATACAACAGGAGATGGACTAAATCAACCAGGAAATACAGTATTAGTTGGACATAACTATAGAAATGGAACATTTTTCTCAGATAATTATAAATTATCAAATGGAGATATAATAAAGATAACAGATAATAGTGGAACAACAATTAATTATGAAATATATGATATGTTTGAAACAACACCAGAAGATACAGAATTTATGACAAGAGATACAGAAGGAAGAAGAGAAATATCATTATCAACTTGTACAGATGATGTTCAACAAAGATTAATAGTATTAGCAAGAGAAAAACAATAAAATAAAAGAAAGAGAAGTGAAATTTAAAATTTCACTTCTCTTGTTTTGTTAAATTTAAACTATTAAAACCTATAGCAAATATTATGAAAAATACAGCAAAAAAAATACTGCTTTTTAATAATGTAAATCCTATATAATAAACGACAGGTAAAGGATATGCTAAATTATATGTAAGTAAAATAATAACTGAAATAATAGCAAGTACAAAAGAAAATTTTAGCCCATTTTTCATAATTTTAAAAATATGTTTATCAATTTTTTGAATAAGCTTTTCAATCATATATCATTACCTCGATTCATTTTAAATTCCAATTAATTATATATTAACATAAAATAAAAATGAAAACAAATGTAAAATTTTCCAATAAAATTAAAAAAATTTTTTAATTATACATAAAAAAAGACTCTAAACTTATTTAGAATCTTAAAAATGTAAAAAACTGTGCACAATCTTTTACAGTTTATGCTTTTATAGCATTTAATTTTTTTGCTAATCTAGATTTTTTTCTAGCAGCATTATTTTTTACAATAACACCTTTTGTACAAGCTTGATCGATTTTTTTAGTAGCTTGTGTATATAAATTTGTAGCTTCTTCAACATTTTTATCTGCAACAGCTTCTTCAAATTTTTTTATAGCTGTTCTATATCCAGATTTTATCATATTATTTCTTAAAGTTTTCTTTTCAATTACACTAACTCTTTTAATAGCTGATTTAATATTTGGCATTTATGTTGCACCTCCTTTATGTAATTTAACGAAAACATTTTAACATAAAAGCATTAAAAAATAAATAGAAAAGGTGAAAAAAGTAAATAATATTATAAAATATTAACAAATATATAAAATTAGATTACTATATTACAGAATTAAGGTCATATATTCATAAAGATGTAAATTGTAATATAGACAAAAGGAGGAATACTTATGGAAGATAAGGAGATCTTATTAACTCAAGAAGGGTACGATAATTTAGAAAAAGAATTAAATTATCTAAGAACTGAGAAAAGAGCTGAAATAGCAGAAAGAATAAAAGTAGCACTTGGATTTGGTGATTTATCAGAAAACTCAGAATATGATGAAGCAAAAACAGCACAAGCAGATAATGAAAATAAAATAGCTGAACTAGAAAATACAATAAGATATGCAAAAATCATAGACGAGTCTGAAATTGATACAAAAACAGTTCAAGTTGGAAATAAAGTAAAATTATTGGATATGGAATTTAATGAAGAAGTTACATATACAATAGTTGGATTTACAGAAGTAGATTTAGAACAAAATAAAATATCAAATGAATCACCAATAGGTAAAGCTTTATTAGGAGCAAAGAAAAATCAAATAATAGAAGTAGAAGCTCCTGCAGGAGTTCTTAAATTCAAAATATTATCAATAACTAAATAAAAAAATAACATATATGTTTTCAATAACATATATGTTATTTTTTTTGTAATTCTATTTATTTATAAACATTATTATGATATGATGTGAATATCTTAATAAATAGGAGGGAAAAATGATAGAATTTACTAAAATGCATGGTCTAGGAAATGACTATATATATATTGATGTAACTAAAGACGAAAAAAAAATCGATGAAATAAAAGAAAAAATACCTTATTTTAGTAATAGACATTTTGGTATAGGAGCAGATGGCGTAATTTTTATTTGTAATAGTAATATAGCAGACTTTAAAATGAGAATGTTTAATTACGATGGTAGTGAAGCAGAAATGTGTGGTAATGGTATACGTTGTGTAGGAAAATATGTATTTGATAATAATCTTACAAATAAGGAAGAAGTTACAATAGAAACTTTAGCAGGCATAAAAAATTTAAAATTTAATATAAAAAATGGTAAAGTTGAAAGTGTAGTAGTTGATATGGGAGAACCAATATTAGAACCAAATAAAATACCAGTTATATCTGATGAAAAAATTGTTCAAAACTTGAAGTTAAAAGCAAAAGATAAAGAATTCAAATTTTCTTGCGTATCAATGGGAAATCCACATGCGATAACAATTGTGGATGATGTAAAAGATTTTGATATAGAAAAATATGGACCAATACTTGAAAAAGATGAACATTTTCCTAAAAAAGCAAATATAGAATTTGTAGAAATAATAGACAAGAAAAATATAAAAATGAGGGTTTGGGAAAGAGGTTCAGGAGAGACACTTGCTTGTGGTACAGGTGCATGTGCAACAGCAGTTGCTTGTAATTTGAATGGTTATACAGAAGATGAAGTAAAAATTGAATTATTAGGTGGAAACTTAAAAATAAAATGGAATAAAGAAAATAATCATGTTTATATGGACGGAACAGCAACAACAGTTTTTACTGGATGTATAGAATAAGTATTATATATATGTACTCTAGAAAGGAATGATAGAAATGATAAAAATAAATGAAAATTTTTTAAAATTACAAGATAGCTATCTTTTTTCTACAATAGCAAAAAAAGTAGCAGAATTTCAAGAAAATAATCCAGATAAAAAGGTTATTAAATTAGGGATTGGAGATGTAACAAGACCAATTCCAAAAGCTATTGCAGATGCTATGAAAAATGCAGTAGAAGAAATGGAAAATCCAAATGAATTTAAAGGCTATGGTCCAGAACAAGGCTATGAATTTCTTAGAAATAAAATAGTAGAAAATGATTATAAAAAAAGAGGAATCAATATAGAAATAGATGAGGTTTTTGTATCAGATGGAGCAAAATGTGATACAGGAAATATAGTGGATTTATTTTCAAAAGATAATAAAGTAGCAATTACAGATCCAGTATATCCAGTATATCTAGATACTAATGTTATGTCTGGAAGAACAGGTGAATATAATGATCAAACAGGAATGTATGATAATATAGTTTATATGCCTTGTAATAGTGAAAATAATTTTGAACCAGAATTACCTAAACAAAGACCAGATATGATATATTTATGCTTACCTAATAATCCTACTGGTACAGTTTTAAATAAAAATCAATTAAAGAAATGGATCGATTATGCAAAAGAAAATAGAAGTATCATTTTATTTGATTCTGCATATGAGGCTTTTATTACGCAAGAAGATATTCCTCATAGTATTTATGAAATAGAAGGTGCAAAGGAAGTTGCGATAGAATTTAGAAGTTTTTCAAAAACAGCAGGATTTACAGGTATAAGATGTGCATATACAGTAGTACCAAAAGAATTAAAGGCATATACAGAAAAAGGAGAAGAAATATCATTAAATAAATTATGGAATAGAAGACAATGTACTAAATTTAATGGAGTATCATATATAACACAAAAAGGAGCAGAAGCGGTATATTCAGAAAATGGACAGAAACAAATAAAAGAGAACATAGAATACTATATGGAAAATGCAAGAATAATAAGAGAAGGACTAAAAAAAGCAGGATATGAAACATTTGGAGGAATAAATGCACCATACATATGGCTAAAAACACCAAACAATATGAAATCATGGGACTTTTTTGATGAACTATTAACAAAATATAATATAGTAGGAACACCTGGAGTGGGATTTGGACCAAATGGAGAAGGATACTTCAGACTAACAGCATTTGGAAGTAGAGAAAATACAATAGAAGCAATGAAAAGATTATCAAAATTATAATTTTTTTTAAAAACTATTGACATTTATTAAAAAAGGGTATAAATTGTTAGCAGTCTAATTAATTGACTGCTAACAATTTTTTATATAGGAGGTAATGTAAAATGTTAAAACCATTAGCAGACAGAGTAGTAATAAAAATGATAGAGAGTGAGGAGACTACAAAAAGCGGAATTATTCTAGCAAGTTCAGCAAAAGAAAAACCACAAATAGCAGAAGTTTTAGCTGTAGGACCAGGTGGAAATGTTGAAGGAAATAATATAGAGATGTATGTAAAAAAAGGAGATAAAGTTGTTGTAAGTAAATATGCAGGGACAGAAGTTAAATACGAAGGAGAAGATTTAATTATTGTAAAACAAAATGATATATTAGCAGTAGTAGAATAAATTATAAATTAAATACATATTTATAAAATGAAAGGAATGATAATATTATGGCAAAAGAGATTAGATTTGGAGAAGATGCAAGAAAAAGTTTATTAGATGGTGTTAATAAATTAGCAGATACAGTAAAGGTTACATTAGGTCCAAAAGGAAGAAATGTAGTACTTGATAAACAATTTGGAGCTCCATTAATAACAAATGATGGTGTAACAATTGCAAAAGAAATCGAATTAGATGATCCATTTGAAAATATGGGAGCAAGACTTGTAAAAGAAGTATCTACAAAAACAAACGATGTAGCAGGTGATGGAACAACAACTGCAACAGTACTTGCACAAAGTATGATAAAAGAAGGTGTAAAAAATGTTGCGGCAGGTGGAGATCCAATGGCAATAAAAAGAGGTATAGATAAAGCTGTAAATGTAGCAGTAGAAGGATTAAAAGAAATTAGTTCACCTGTAAATGGAAAAGAAGATATAGCAAGAGTTGCTAGTATATCTGCCAACAACAAGGAAATAGGAGAACTTATATCAGAAGCAATGGAAAAAGTTTCTAAAGATGGAGTTATAACAATAGAAGAATCTAAAACATCAAATACAGAATTAAGTGTTGTAGAAGGAATGCAATTTGACAAAGGATATGTTTCACCATATATGGTAACAGATACAGAAAAAATGGAAGCAATTGTGGAATCACCATATATATTAATAACAGACAAAAAAATAAGTAATATTCAAGAGATTTTACCATTATTAGAAACATTAATGCAACAATCTGGAAAATTAGTAATAATTTGTGATGATATAGAAGGAGAAGCTTTATCTACATTAATATTAAATAAATTAAGAGGAGTATTAAATGTTGTTGCAGTAAAAGCACCAGGATTTGGAGATAAAAGAAAAGAAATGTTACAAGATATAGCAATATTAACAGGAGGAGAAGT
>CALXJL010000083.1 GCA_944388615.1 uncultured Clostridia bacterium | reverse complement strand
ATAAATTTCCTAATGGAACTACCTTTGTTTGTGGAATAACACTTACATTAACAGTTTTCAATTTAATTTTATCAAACAAATTTACACTTAAATCCATTTCATTATTTATAATACTTTTTTCATTAATATTACTTGATACTTGAAGACTATTTTCTTCTTTTTTTAAAGATATTCCAAGTAAAGTATTAAACTTTATTTTTTCACCCTGCATAACAATCATATTATCTGGCAACATACTTATACTACATATATAAGTAAATAATATTAACAAAACACAAATTATTATAATTTTTTTTAAATTCATATTTAATCTCATCCCTTCAAATGTATTTTTCCCGAATGAGATCTCATATATACAAAAAAAGATAAATATGAATGCTTTTCACATTCATATTCATCTTATCTTTTATCCCATTTTTTCTTTTATCTTTACTAAAGTATTTAAAGCTTGTATTGGAGTAAGTTCATTAAGATTAATCTTATCTAATTCTTGTGCAATTTCTGCAATCTTAAAATTATACATATCTAATTGTCCACTATTTTGATTAGTTTTATTTGCTTTTTCTAAATTTTTATTATTTAAAATACTTTTTCTTTCTAATGTCCTCAAAATTTCATTAGCTCTTTTAGTAACATTTCCAGGTACTCCTGCAAGTTTTGCTACATGCACACCATAACTTTCATCTGTACCTCCTGGTACTATCTTTCTTAAAAAGATTACATCCTCACCTTTTTCTTTTACTGCTATTGAATAATTTTTTACTCCTTCTAATTTATCTTCTAATTGAGTTAATTCATGATAATGAGTTGCAAATAAAGTCTTAGCTCCACATTTTTCTGCATTTGCAATATATTCAGCAACTGCCCATGCAATTGATAGTCCGTCATATGTAGATGTTCCTCTTCCTATTTCATCCAATATTACAAGACTATTATTTGTTGCTTCTTTTAATATTGTAGCAACTTCCATCATTTCCACCATAAATGTGCTTTGCCCCATACTTAAATCATCTGATGCTCCAACTCTTGTAAAAATTTTATCTACAACACCGATTCTAGCAGATTCTGCTGGTACAAAACTTCCTGTTTGAGCCATTAGAGTAATTAAAGCAACTTGTCTCATATATGTTGATTTTCCAGCCATATTAGGTCCAGTAATTATTGCAAGTCTATTATCTCCTTTATTCAAATAAGTATCATTACTTATAAATGCTCCAGCTGGTAATATTTTTTCAATTACTGGATGTCTTCCTGCTTTTATATCTAATTCTCCGCTGTTATCTACAATTGGCATACAATAACCCATTTCATCAGCTACAATTGCAAATGAGCATAAAACATCCAATGTTGCAATTATATTTGAAGATATTTGAATTCTTTGTGTTTGTTTTTCTATTTTTTCTCTTATTTCACAGAATATATGATATTCTAAATTTACTCCTTTTTCCTCAGCTCCTAAAATTTGATTTTCTAGATTTTTTAATTCTTCTGTTATATATCTTTCACAATTTGTTAATGTTTGTTTTCTTATATATCTATCTGGAACTAGTGATAAATTAGCTTTTGTAACTTCTAGAAAATATCCAAACACTTTATTGAATCCAATTTTTAATCCTTTAATACCAGTCTTCTCTTTTTCTTCAGTTTCTAACTGGACAATCCAATTTTTTCCTTCTGTTGTTGCTTTTCTTAATATATCAACTTCTTCATTATATCCGAGTTTTATAATATTTCCTTCTTTTACTGAAATTGGTGGTTCATCAACAATTGATTCATTTATTAATTCATATATATCTTTTAATTCATCTAAACTTAGATATAAATCTTGTAACAAGTTAGATTTAGTATTTTTCAAAATATTTTTGATATTTGGTAATTGAAGTGCTGAATTTTTAAGAGATATTAGATCTCTACCTGTTGCATTTCCATAAGAAATTTTTCCTGCTAATCTTTCTATATCATATACTTTTTTTAAATATTGATATATCTCATCTCTTAGCATAATATTTTCTTTTAATTCTTTTACAGCCTCTAATCTATTATTAATTTCTTTTTCATCTATTAAAGGATCATTTATCCATCTGCGTAAAAGCCTTCCTCCCATTGATGTCCCAGTTTTATCTAGTACCCATAATAATGTTCCTTTTTTACTTTTATCCCTCATTTTTTCTGTTAATTCTAAATTTCTTCTTGCATTTATATCTAATGCCATATATCTACTTATATTATATATTTTTATGTTTTTTATATAATCTAAATTTGTTTTTTGAGTATCATTTAAATAATATAAGAGTCCATTTATAGATCTTAATGATAAATCATTTTTATCTAATTTTATATTTTCATTTTTATCATTTATAATATTATAATTTTCTACTAAAACCTCTATATCATTGTTAAATACATCTTCTTTTATTCTTGAAATATATATTTTAAATCTATCTTTTATTTTTTCTAATTCTTCACTAGATTCATACATCATTTTATTTACAATAATTTCTGCTGGAGAATATCTTGAAATCTCATCTAATAAATGTGCAAAATTATTGGTTTCTTTTATTTGTGTAGCCAAAAACTCACCTGTACTAATATCACAAACAGAAATGCCAAAATATATTCCACTTTTATAAATTGCCATTATATAATTATTCTTTTTTTCATCCAACAAATTACTCTCTATAAGAGTTCCAGGTGTTACTACCCTAATAACTCCTCTTTCTACTATTCCTTTTGCATCTTTAGGATCTTCCAATTGCTCACATATTGCAACTTTATATCCTTTTTCAATTAGTCTTGCTATATATGTTTCTGCTGCATGAAATGGTACTCCGCACATAGGAGCTCTTTCTTCTTGACCACATAATTTTCCTGTTAGTGTTAATTCTAATTCTTTTGACACAGTAATAGCATCTTCAAAAAACATTTCATAGAAATCACCTAATCTATAAAATAATATACAATCTTCATATTCCTTTTTAGTTTCCAAATATTTTTGCATCATTGGAGAATATTCTGCCATTTTTATTACAACTCCTTATTTTCCTCATTATCTACTTTTCCTTCATCATTTGTTTTATAATCTTCTTGTCCTTTTCTATTATAATCTAAATCAACCTTATTATTTTCTCCACTATTTTTATAAGAATCTTTGAATTTTTTCATTTTCTCTTGTACTGAACTTTCTTTTTCATCTTTATTTTTATTATTCATTAATTCTTGATATTTTATTTTTAAAATATCAAGTTTTTTCCTATCTCTATTATATTGACTCCTATCTATCCCTATTATCTGTTTTATCTCTTTCCATTGTATTCCATTATTTTTTGCTTCTTCTACTCTTGAAATTTTTTCTTCCAATTCTCTAATTTGTTTAGATAACATATCTTCTGTATCAATATAAGTAAACACATCACCTTTTGGCAAAATATCCAAAACTGATTCTAATTGAATTTCATAATTATATTCTTCTTTTTCCTCTTCTTTTGTTAAACTTCTTTTATCCAATCTTCTCTTTATATGTCTTTCAGCATGTTCTTTTAACACACTATATACTGATTCATATCCCTCTAGTTTTTTTAGTTTTTCAATTTCTCTTGAAATTGTTCTAGTTGGTATATCATATTGTGAAGCTATAAAAGATTGTGAACAATCTTTTTCTAGCATTTCTCGAAATAGTACTAAAAAATTTATATTTTCAAAATTATTTCTCTTACAATATTTTATGAATTTTTGTCTTATTTCTTCATCTATTTTAGCTAATTCTATTATTCTAGAATTAACTGTTTCTTTGTGAATTCCTAATATTTTACTTGCTTCTTTTAATAAAATCTGACCATCTAAAACTTTAATAATTATATCTCTTTCATTTTTTAATTCATTCATTATTAATAATCACCTATTATTCCACTATTTTTCCTTTTAAATACCACATATGCTCTGACACAATTTGCACTTTTACAATATTATTTATTAAATTTTCATCCCCATCAAATACAACTATTTTATTTGAGTCTGTTCTACCTGTTAATAATTTGTCATTAGTTTTACTTTTTCCTTCAACTAATATTGTATGAACAGTACCAATATATTTTTTGTTATTCTCTTCTATTTGTTGTTCTACAAGTTCTTTTAATTCATTAAATCTAACATGCTTTTCCTCTTCTGGTACTTGATTTTCCATTTTGTCTGCTGGAGTTCCTACTCTTCTTGAATATATAAACATAAATACTTGTTCAAAATTAACTTTTCTTACTACATCCAATGTATCTAAAAAATCCTCATATGTTTCTCCTGGAAAACCTACAATTATATCTGTAGAAAATCTTACATCTGGTATTGCTTCTTTTATTTTTTTTACTAAAGATAAATATTGTTCTTTTGTATATCCTCTATTCATTTTTTTCAAAATTTCTGTACTACCTGATTGCAGTGGTAAATGCAATAATTTACTAACTTTTTTACTTTTCTTTATTGCAGTAATTACATCATTTGTAAAATCCTTTGGATGTGGTGATATGAACCTTATAACTTCAATACCTTCAATTTTATTTACTGCCAACAATAAATCTGCAAATGAATTAACATATCCATATGATGTTTGTTTATCTTGCTCTTCTATTTTATTACATTTTTCACTTTTCATATATGAATTAACATTTTGACCTAATAAAGTTATTTCTTTATATCCTTTTTTAGCTAGTTCTTCTATTTCGTTTATAATATCTTTTGGTGCTCTACTTCTTTCTCTACCTCTTACATATGGAACAATACAATATGTACAAAAATTATTGCACCCATTCATAATAGTAACTAATGCTTTTGTTTTTTCACTTCTTTTAATTGGTATTCCTTCTATAATATTTCCATCTATATCTATTATATCTTGAACATGTTTTTTCTCTAAAATAACTTTATATAGATCCTCTGGAAATTTATAAAGTGTATGTGTTCCAAATATTATATCACAAAAATTATAACTCTTTTTTATTTTTTCTACAATATGTTCTTGTTGCATCATACATCCGCCAATAGCTATAATACTACCTTTTTTCTCATGATATTTTTTTACTTCGCCTAATTTTCCAAATAACTTGTCTTCCGCATTTTCTCTTATACAACAAGTATTAAATATAATAATATCTGCCTCTTCTATTTTTTCTGTTTTATTATATGCCATTTTCTCTAACATTCCACATAATTTCTCTGAATCATTTTCATTTAGACTACATCCCATTGTGAAAATATAATATTTTAAATTTTTTCCTTCATTTATTTTGCTTATTTTTTCCATTATATCTATTTGTTCTTCTATTTTTGTTTTCGTTTCCATATTTTTTTAATCCTTACCTTTCGATCTCGTACAAATTTATTTTTCTATTATACAACAAATCTCGCTCCTTCGAGACCTTTACTCTACTTTTTATACTTGCTGTTGCTATATTTAAGGTCTCGAAGAAGCGCAAAGATTGGTTGACACAAAAAATTGCATAGCAATTTTTCTGTGCAATGTTTAGCAAAGCTTTTTTGTAGAATAGGAAAGTTTTCCAAACTTTCCTATTCTACAAAAAAAGGAATGATTATTACCATCCCATTTATTTGATATTTTATTGAATTCCATATTTTTTCTTAAATCTATCTGCTCTACCACCAGTTGTTTCCATTCTTAAATTTCCTGTCCAGTATGGATGACATTTTGAACAAACATCAACTTTCATCTCTGGTTTTGTTGAATTTGTTTCTATAACATTTCCACATGCACATGTAAT
>CALXJL010000082.1 GCA_944388615.1 uncultured Clostridia bacterium | reverse complement strand
ATGTGCAAGATTTTGAAAAAGTAATAAACTCATTTAGGGCAACGATGAATGTTAGTATATTTATAACAGGTTCAAATAGTAAAGTTCTTTCAGGAGATTTATCAACACATTTAGCAGGTAGATATATTAAAATAAAAATGATGCCATTTACATTTTCAGAGTATTTGGAACTTCAAGAAAGTCAAGGTAGAAAACAAAATAAAGATGAATCATTTTTGGAGTATTTAGAATGGGGAGGAATGCCTCAAATATATAATTCTACGAGCATTCAAGAACGAAAAATGTACTTAAGAGATTTATATAATACAGTTATTTTAAAAGATATTGTGGAAAGAAATAGTATTAAAGATGTAAATCTTTTAAATAGAGTAATTCAATTTATGATGGAAAATATTGGTGGAGTGATATCTGCTAATTCAATAACAAAATTTTTAAAAAGTGATAATGTTACAACAAGTGTGGATACAATATTAAATTATATTGAATATATAAATAATTCAATGATTGCAAGTAAAGCTAGTAGATATAATATAAGAGGAAAATCTGTAATGACATTACTTGAAAAATATTATTTGGTGGATTTAGGGTTATTGCAACTAAAAAGTACTCCAATTGAAAAAAAGGTAGGAGGAAGACTTGAAAATATAGTATATAATGAATTGATAGCTAGAGGATATGATGTTTATATAGGAAAAACAGATAAAGGTGAAATTGATTTTGTTGTAGATGATTTTGGAAATAGATTTTATATTCAAGTAGCAGATTATTTATCAAGTAATGAAGTAATAGAAAGAGAATTTGGTGCATACAAAAATGTAGCTGATAATTTCCCTAAGTATGTGATTACAATGGATAAAATAGATTATAGTAAAGATGGAATAATTCATAAAAACATTATAAATTGGTTATTAGAAAAATAATGGGTTTACTAATATTATAAAAAACGAGAAACTTCATTAAATTTCATCTTGATTTTAATATTACTTGTTTGTTATAATCATAGAAGAAAATGTACAAAAGAAAGGGAAATAAAAATGCCAGAAAAATTTGATTTTTATAGTCCAGTTAATTTAAAATCATACAACCTAGATGCAGTAATGAAGTATCAATTATCAATGTTAGACGGAATGGATCCATTTACAAGAAGACATAGTGAGAATGTGGGAAATTTAGTATGTAGGATATGTGAATATTTAAGATGTAGCCGTGTATTTATAATACATGCAACAATTTGTGGATATTTACATGATATTGGAAAATTATTCATTCCTCCAAAAGTATTACAAAAACCAGGAAAATTAACTCCTGAAGAATTTGAAATTATGAAAACGCATACTACAATAGGATATGAAATGTGTATGAAAGACATTAAATTAAGACCATATGCAGAAGGTGCATTATATCATCATGAGGCATTAAATGGGACGGGTTATCCTCAGGGATTAACTAAAAAGGATATACCATATGTAGCACAAATTATACGAGTAGCAGATGAATATGATGCATTAGTTACAAAAAGGCAGTACAAGACTCACGTTCATATTTCAGATGTATTAAGGGATTTAATAAAAGATACAAAACCTGAAGAACATTTAAAAGCAGTTGCTTTAGATCAATTAGCTGAAAATTATAGATTTGGAAAAATCGATGCAAAAGTATTAAGAACTTTATTTAAAGTTGTTATAGATGATACATATTATGAAATTAGTTGTTTATATGAATATTTAGATTATTTAAAAACTCAAATTAAAAGATTAGAAACTGCATATAAGTACTATGAAAAAATGCAAAAAGCAAAAAAAGAAAAAGATATAAAATATTATAGAGATGGAATAAGACTATTGTTACAAAGCGGAGAAACAATAGACAATTTCTTGAAGATTTTAGATGAATATTATAATGCAGTAAAAGAGCGTAAAGAAGTTATGCAAAAATTATATGATGAAATTAAAATTATAAAAAAGCTTAGAGTATAAAAGGAGCAATCAGATGTACTTAAAAAGACTAGAATTACAAGGATTTAAATCCTTTGCAGATAAAACAGTATTAGAATTTAAAAGTGGAATAACTTCAGTGATTGGACCAAATGGTTCTGGTAAAAGTAATATATCGGATGCTATTAGATGGGTGTTAGGAGAACAAAGTATGAAATCTTTAAGAGGAGCTAAATCTGAGGATGTTATATTTGCTGGAACACAAAATAGAAAATCATTAGGATTTGCAGAAGTATCTATGATTATAGATAATTCAGATGGAAAATTACCAATAGAGTTTGCAGAAGTTACTGTTACAAGAAAATTATATAGAAGTGGAGAGACAGGATATTTTATAAATAAAGCACCTTGTAGATTAAAGGATATTTTAGAATTATTTATGGATACTGGAATAGGAAAAGATGGATATTCTATTATAGGACAAGGTAAAATAGATGAGATATTAAGTAATAAATCAGAAGATAGAAGACGAATTTTTGAAGAGGCAGCTGGAATAGTTAAATATAGAACTAGAAAACTAGAATCTGAAAAAAAATTAGAACAAACAAAATTAAATATATTAAGAGTAAATGATATAATAGCAGAACTAGAGTCTAATATAGAACCATTAAAACAACAAAGTGAAAAAGCAAAAAAATTCTTGGATTTAAGAGAAGAATTAAAAGATATTGAAGTAGGATTATTTATTCATAATATAAATTCTAATAAAGAAAAATTAGAACAAATTGTTAAAGATGTAGAAATATTAACAAATCAGAAAAATGAAACTGAAGGAAAATTAAATGATGTAAAAGAACAAAAAGATAAATTAAAACAAGAAGTAGAAGATATTACTAATAAAATAGAAGAATTACAAAATATCGGATTTAAAAGTAGTAATAAAATTGAAAAAATCAATTCAGACATAAATGTCGCAAGACAAAAAATGGCAAATAATGAAGAAAATAAGGAAAGATTATATGATGAAATAGCAGAAGTTACATCAAAGATTAAAGAACTTCAAGAGGAGAAAAAACAAAAACATGATAAAAAAGAATCATTATCTTCAAATAGAGAAAAATTTGAAAAAGAATTAAAAGAAAAAGAAGAGCAATTAAACGAAATTACAAAAAAATTATCAGATAAAGAATTAGAAATAGAAGACAAGAAAAAGATAGTTGAACAAAGTATAGATAAAAGATATGAAATATCTGCAGAAATTAATTCTCAAGATATTAATTTTGAAAACCTTGAAAAAAGAGAGAAAACCGTAAAAAATGAAATTCAAAATATTATTTCTGAATTAGATTCATCTAGAATAGAAAAACAAGAAATATCAAAAGGATTTAATGAGATAGAATCAAAAAGAAATAATTTGTTAAAACAGATAGAAGAGATAAAAAATCAAAGAGAAGAAAGCAATAATAAGATTTCTGACTTTGATAATAAAATAGAGAAAATACAATATGATATAAGAATGAAGGATTCTAGACTAAAGTTTTTAATGGAAACTGAAAAGGAAAAAGAAGGTTATAATAAAACAGTAAAAAGTTTATTATTAGATTGTGAGAAAAATGAAGAACTTGCAAAAGGAATGCATGGAGTTTTGGCCAATATTATAAATGTTGATCAAAAATATGAAGTTGCAATAGAACAATCATTAGGGTTTGCATTACAAAATATTGTTACACAAACAGAAGCAGATGCAAAAAAATTAGTGGAATATTTAAGAAAAAATAATTTGGGAAGAGCATCATTTTTGCCTATTAGTTCTGTAAGAGGAAACAGATTAGATAAAATATCTAAAAAAGGAATAGATGGAATTATAGGAATAGCAAGTGATCTTGTAAAATATGATGACAAATATAAAAATATTATATTGAATTTACTGGGAAGAACTGTAATAGTAGATAATATTAATACAGCAATTGAATTATCAAAACAAAATAAATATTCTTTTAGAATTGTAACATTACAAGGTGATATAATAAATCCATCTGGTGCAATATCTGGTGGATCAATAGCTAAAAAAACAGTAAATATATTAGGACGTAGTAGGGAGATTGAGGACCTGCAAAATATTATAAAAGGACTAAAAAAGCAATTAGAGGAGATTTTAAAAGCTAAACAAGAATATGTAAATTCAATTGCAGATATTATACAAAAATCTGAACAGTTGGAAAGTTCATTGAAAGAAATAGATATTACGTATGCAACAGAAAAACAAAGAATGTTATCAGCAGAGGAAAATACTGAAAAAATAGAAATTAGAAAAGAGAAATTATTAGAAGAACAAACTAGAATAAATGAACAGAAAATAGAAAATAGAAAATTAAAACAAGAAAAAGAAACAGAATTATCTGAATTAGTTAAGAAAATTGAAGAATTGAATTCTGTAATAGAAACATTTTCAAATAAAAATAAAGAAAGTCAAAAATATATTGATGATTTAAATTTGGATATTACAAATCTAAAAATATCAGTATCTTCTTTTGATGAAAGTAATTTATCCATAGATGAAATGATTGAAAGAATAAATCAAGATATAGTAAATAATGAAAAAAGTATAGAAGATAAGAAAAAGGTAATTGGTGAACTTAATACAGAAAGTGCTAATTTAAATGAAGATATTCAAAAATATTATGAAGATATTCAAAAAATAAAAGAAGAAATAGAAAATAGTGCTACTAACACATTGGAATTAAAGGAAAATAGAAAAAATAAAAATATCCAAATGCAAAAATATGAAGATGAAGTATCAGATTTATTTAACACTATAGAGGATTTAAAAGAGCAATTAGTAAAATTAGAAGTAAAACAAAATAAATTAGATCAAGACATAGAACAAATTGTAAATACTATGTGGGACGAATATGAAATAACTCCTAATAATGCGGAAGAATTTAAAAGACCAAGAAATATAGCAGAAACTCAAAAACAAGTTAATATGTTAAAAGCTCAAATAAAAGATTTAGGAAGTATTAATATAGATTCAATTGAAGAATATAGGAAATCAAGAGAAAGGTATGATTTCTTGTGTGAGCAAAGATTGGATTTAGAAAATTCAGCAGCTAAACTTAGAAATTTAATAACAGATATGACTAAAACAATGAAAGAACAATTTGCTAAGCAATTTGAATTAATTAATAAGAATTTTAATGAAGTGTTTGTGGAATTATTTGGTGGAGGAAAGGCTGAACTTATATTAGAGGATGAGGATAATGTTTTGGAATGTGGAATAGATATAAAAGCACAACCAACAGGAAAAAAATTACAAAATATGATGCTTTTGTCTGGTGGAGAGAAGGCATTTACAGCTATAGCTTTATTATTTGCAATATTAAAGATAAATCCAGCACCATTTTGTATATTGGATGAGATTGAGGCAGCTTTAGATGATGTTAATGTGTATAGATTTGCAGATTATTTAAAGAAATTTAGTAAACATACTCAATTTTTAGTTATAACTCATAGAAAAGGAACAATGGAAGCAGCAGATACGGTTTATGGCATAACGATGGAGGAGAATGGAATTAGTAAATTGCTTTCAATGAAACTAGAGCATGGGTAAAATTTGAAAAAAAAATGTAAATGTGATATAATTAAAATGCTAATGCTATTTCTGGCATAAGCATTTTAATTGCTTTCTGAAAAAGATTTAATTTCTTTGATGGAAGTAATACTAAGAGTACAAATAATATACGGAGGATTTAAAAGTATGATGATAAATGAAGAAAAACGGACAAACAACTATGTGGAACTAGTTGGAACAATCTCAGGAGGCTTTTCATATAGCCATGAGGTTTATCTAGAAAGATTCCTTAACTTTTCGGTGAACGTGAAGAGATACAGTGGGGTGGCAGATTCTATTCCATGCTTGGTATCTGAGCGTTTGATTAGACCTGAATTCCAGAAAGGAGTAAGAGTTGAACTTGAAGGAGAGTTCCGATCTTACAACATTCCAGAGGGGGGACTTCAGTTATATTTATTTGTAAAGTGTTAATGATAAGATAAGAATGTACAAAAAATGGAATTTAAAAATGTACAAAAATGTACAAAGATAAATTCAAAAAG
>CALXJL010000081.1 GCA_944388615.1 uncultured Clostridia bacterium | reverse complement strand
TGTTTAAAATCTTTTTCTAACATTTTATTTTCTTCCATATAATCACTCTTTTCATTTTTGATTTTTTGTATTTTTTAAACATTCTGTTGTTTATATTTTCCCAATTGTGCAGACGCTGTCTGCACAATTTAATATTATATAAGCATTATAGCATTTATCTCTTTAAAATTCATTAAAAATATAAAAAAACAAATTTTATTTATATTATTAAAATATCAAAAAAGATGACATTGTATATATTTTTTACAAATCACCTTCTAAATATGTGAAAATTTCTTAATTTTCTAAATTGCTTTTAGAAGGAAACCTTTGCTATCACTGCATTCTAATTTTCCGTCATAAGAGAACAAAAATTGTTACAACCAAAGCCACAACAACAAGACCTATTATTCCACCTGAAATCTTTAAAAGCTTATCACTAGCCTCATCACCACATATACCATTATAGATAATATTAAAATTATCATAATCATCTGTAAGCTCTACTTCTTTTCCATTATCTAATACTATCAACCTTTTTTCAAAATCAACTCTATCATGTTCTAGTTCTTTATATATAATATTTACAAGGGTGTTTTCTTTAAATTTCCTTATCGGTTCGATTGTATATTTGAGACGGCCATGCCTTCCTCTTCTAGGTTCAGCAATTGTATGAATTATTCCTTTATCATCACTAAACTGATATACTATATAACTAGTTTTTTGTATACTGTTAGGATATTCTACAAAATATCCTAACACTTGTGCTTTTACACGCAATCCATTTTTTTTAACATTTGAATATGAATTTACAAGCATAAAATATAATATTATAAATACACCTATAAATATAATACCAATTACCATAAAACACACTCCTCTTAATTATCCGGCAATATATCATGACTCATAATAATTTCATATAACTGTCTACAAAATTTTTCACTAAACCATATCAAAAAAGACTGCCCCTTCACCACTCATGGACAGCCTTTAATTTATACTAATTTTCTTTCTGCTTGTAATAATATTTTCATTCTGTTCTTTGCATTTACTTTTGTCTTTTTATTTTGTAAGATGTCTTCATAAAGATCTGCATCTGTGTCATATAGTTTTTCCATATTTGCCAAAAATTTCTTTTTTGAAAACATACTAATCCCAAATAACTTACATAGTTTTGACTTTATTTTATCTATACCATTTTCACCTGTTTTTATTAATGATGTTTCTTCTTTTTCTTTGTATATTTGGACTCTATAGTTTTCTTGATTCTTCACAAAATAATACCCCTCATATTTTTCTATATTTGCTTTTTCTGATGAATCTATGTATTTTCTTATAGCCTCCATTATATTTGGTTGTATATATGTTTGTTTTTCATAAGACTCATATTGTGTCTCATCATCTTCATATATGCCAAATATGCTAACTACTTTTCCATTATATATACATAATGTATCTTGAATCATTCTATTATTTTTTATATGAACTCCAATGCCTAAAACATTTACATCTTCTATATTAATTTCATTTTCCCCAGATTTTTGTATATCATTAAATATTTTTTCTACAATCACTCTTAATGTAAGCTGACACCCTTTCATTCTAGAAAAATATGTATCTGTTATATATTGAGTTGCATATTTAAAATATTGATTATCAATTTCTTTTAATTTATATGAATTCTCTAATTCATAATATAAATCTTTTATTTTATCTATTGAACTATCATTTTTTAAATTATCTATTTTAATATCAAATTCCTCTGAAATATTCTTTTCTTCAACAACTTCATTAGTTAATCCAATATCAATCTCTCCAACATCTATTATATCGAAATTAATTTCAGATGTAACCGTTTTTTCATTAGAGTTTTCCACAGTTTGTTCACTTTTGTTTTCATTTCTCTCTTTTTCAATTTTTGTAATGCTTTCTACATTCATATTTTTCACCATTCTTTTTCATAATAAATACCTATGTAGTATAACACTTTTTTCATTGTTGTGATATTACATTTTTATTACATTTATGTTTCGTTTGAATTACAATCTGTTATAAAAATAATTCATCCACTTATATACAGCATTTGCCCAATTTTTATCTGTTGCATATCTTGTGTTTACACCTGTTAATGTAGGACCATTATAAAAAGCTCCTGTTGCTACTTCTCCATTATATATAATGGCTCCTCTTGGATTTAAATATGCTTTTACCAAAGCCCTTGCTACTAAATCTATACTTTCTGCGTAATCAGAAAACACATATGCATTTCCTGAAGGATCTCTATCATATGCACCATATCCAAATAAGTTTTTCTTATTATTTGCCATATTAGATGTCCCCCAATTACTCTCATGCACAGCCATTGATGCAACAAATATTCCATTTATATTGTATTGTTGCTCAATTATATAAAAATACTGGGCATTAGATGCTATAACACCTTGTGTATCCAAACTATTATTTGACAAAACTCTTATAAATTGATCATATGATAATCCACTTGGTTGTGCTAAATTCATATTAAAGTCTAAACTTCCTATTGCCTCTTCCCTTGTTATAACCTTTAGAGGATCTTTTATATATTCAGAATAATCATTATTCTCATTAAAAAATGTTAAACATTCTGCTTTTGACCAACCAATTGTATTATTATAATTTACTTTAAGCCATGCTCCCTGTATTTCCTGAACTTCTACACCTTGTCCTCTTGATATACTAATTAGTTTACTTGCATCATCACTTGGCTCAGTTCTTATTGGTAATAAATCTGTTGTAACATATAGTCTATCTCCAACTTTTACTTCATATGTACTAGTCACATCAGCTGTTCCTATTTGCACAATTCTATTTGATGCTGATTTTATTGTAGCTGCTGATATTTCTTGTTCTTCCACCACTTCGTCATTTTCGTATACTCGTTTTAGGATTACTTCCTGTAGTCCTACTTCGCCTTCTTTTACAACTTGTATTACATTTTGTGGGAGTGTTTCATTACTTTGATATTTTGTAATATATTCTAAATCAACCTGAGATGTTTCTAATGTCTCTTTTTTTTTTTTTTTTTTATTGTATTGAACTATTTGATTTAAAATATCCATACTAATATTTTTTCCAGATATTATATCATCTACACTCTCATACTCCTGTAAATTTTGTGTTGTTTCGTCACTTTCATTAGTTTGTTGATTTTGCTCTTCCTCATTTTCTTCTTCTGTTTGAGGTTCTTGTTCCTCAGTATTTTCTTGTGGCTCTGTATTTGTATCCTCAGTATCTGGAGCTCTATAGGTTGTAGTATCTTCTGCCGACCCTGGAACTATCCTACTATTATCCGAATTTTCTCCACTATCCTCTTCTATATTATCATTAGAACTTGTATCTACAATTATCACATCATTTGAAGCCATACTTATATTATATAAGCCAATATTAAATACAAATGAAATTACTAAAATTATTATAAATATAAATTTTATACTTTTCATTATTCCTCCACTACAAATTTCTACAATAATTTTAATATTAATGATGTATTTTGTCAATTGCAAAATTTGGATGTAAAATTTGAAACAAGGTTCCATAAAAATCCAGGGACAGTCCCCAAGTGGACAAAATGTCCAATCGGGGACAGACCTCCAGATTGGACATTTTTATTTATTCTGTTACTTTTATGCTTCTTGGCATTAATGTTCCTTCTATTGTTGGGTTGTAATAGTCGTATGCTCGCACACTTGCTCCTGTTACTTCTACTGGATAACTTGGTCTTAATTGTATTTCTAGTGTTTTTAATTCTGATTGTTCAAATTGTCTTAGATATATTATAATTTCTCTGTAGTTTGTTTCATATTTTTCTATTATTCCTTTTGTTTTCAGTAATTCCAGGCTTTCTGTTACAACTGAAAATCCTTGTGGTATATTTATTACAACCATTCCATTATCAATACTGCTCTGACTTACATTTGTTAAAATTATTTTTGATGTTACTGTTTCATTTATTTTCATTTCTGTTGGCATGTCCATACTTATTTCGATACTGCTCTCTTGTTTTTGAGCTTCTTCATAAGATATATAATATTCTTGCACTACTTCATATGTCATTTTTCCTTTTGGTATATTTATACTTAATTTATTTTCTTTTGACAAATTCTCAAATGTAAATGTATATATCTCTAAAGCATTTTCACCTATCTCCAATTTTCTCTCATCATCATTAACTTTCACTATTATCTCTTGATTTTCTATATCTTCTTTCTCATTATATTGTATTAATGATTTAAGAGCCATTACAGTTGCTTGAGTAGTTCCCCAAGTTCCTCTTGTATCTTTAACTGATATTATATAATTTATTAATTTTTCATTTGTCCTTTGATTTTCATCTAGTTTAGAAAGAGCCATTGATGTTAAAGCAGTTGTTTGAACAGTTTGCATATTTCCATATGAACCATAATAATCTCTCACATTAGATGTAACACTAATTACATCTTCATCACTATTCAAGCCATCCAAAATCTTTTTGGTTGCCTTACTTGCGTCTTTATTATCTACATTTGCTAAAGCATTCGCAATTAAAGCCAATGTATAATTATCAGTTGTTTCTTCTATTTTATCTGATAAATAATTTATAGATTTTTCCAATCTTCCATCTTCTGGATCTGCCTCAGATAATGCCCAAATTATATATGCATTAAGTGCAAGATCATTTCTTGATCCAACACTACTAAAATGATATCCCGTTATAGTAAAGCTTCCATCCACTTTTTGCTTTTTATATAAGAAATCTTTCATATTATCAATTACATTTTGATCCACCTTGTACACTTCTGATAAATCATTAAGTTGCATTAATCCATATGAAGTTAAAACAGTTTCAGCTGGTGATGATCCATATAATGAATATCCACCTTTTTCACCTTTCACCTCATATGTCAATAATTTTTGATACCCAGTCTCTATGTAATTCAAAGCTTTGTTTCTCAATTCTTCATTTATTATATTATTATCATTCATATATTTTAGTGCAACTATATCTGGATATAATGAAGAAGAAACTTGTTCAAAACATCCTGAAGGCATTTTAAATATATTATCTATTCCATTTACAACTTGTGACATTGCAGATGGATATAATTTCACTTGAACTTTATTATTAGAATTCTCTAATGTATTTTCTAAGAATAATATATCTTCATTTACTGTTTCCTTATTTATTGTTCCACTTGACACTAGATTTTCTTTCTTATATCCATTTGTCTCTACCAAAATATTTTTCTCTACAATATCTTCAGATCCATCACTTTGAGCCTCCACTCTAAAAACATGATCTCCCACATTTTTAATTCTTAAAGGTATATATTCTAATTTTGTTTGATTTGACCCTAAAGTAATATTTATAGTATCTGAAATTCCATCTAATTCAAACCAATCTTCCTGTCTAATTTTTAGAGTAACATTTTTCTCATTTTCCGTATAATTGTATACAGTAACTGGTATGCTTATTTTATCTGATGTATAAGCATTTTTAGGTAATTCAAAATCAACGAAAAATTCTTTAAATACCTTTATATTTTTGCTTGAATATCCAATTGTTCCATCTTTTGTATTTCCTACAGTTTGTATTTGCCATGTGGTTATATTATCACTTAAAGTTAAAGGTAAGCTGGCTGTTCCATTTTCTGCAACTAGTTCTGGTATAAAACACATACTTTCTAAAAATACATTTCTTACTTTATTTGTTACCTCTGTTGTTTGAACTATTTCTTCAGTTGTGTTTTCTGCGAATTCTTGATCTTGGACAGAATTAGTTGTTGTATCTTTTCTAGAATCAAATAAATCTGATATTCCTATCACATCACCCAATCCTGAACTGCTAGAACTTGCACTTGTATCTACTCCAGCTCCACTTGTTTCAAAATTATCTATTAAACTGCCTGCGCCCCCTGAAGAACCCGAAGAAGATGATGATGATTGTGATGAGCTACCTGGACTACTAGGAGCCAAATCTAAAGAAGGTAATGAATTTTCAGAATTTTCTATTAAATATCCAACTCCCCAAAAAACACCAAATATCACTGCAATAACAATTATAGCTTCGATTGTACTTGCCGACATTATTTTCTTATATGGGCTTAATTCTTTATAATTACTTATTTTTATATTAATATAATTAAGTATGAATAAA
>CALXJL010000080.1 GCA_944388615.1 uncultured Clostridia bacterium | reverse complement strand
TTACCATTACCAGAAAAAGAAGGATATGAATTTGAAGGTTGGTATTATGATGAAGGATTTGAAAGATTAGCAGGAAAAGCAAATGAAAGTTTAAATTTAAGTGAAGACACAATATTATATGCAAAATGGGAAAAAGAAAAGCCAATAATAACATTACCAATAACTGATTTTAGAAATAATAAATATATTATACTAAATGAAGAATATAAAATAGAAGGAAATAAAGTAATTAGAGAAGGAATAACGGTAGATAATTTCTTACAAGAAAAGAATTTCCCAAATACCAAATATATTAAAAAAGTATATAATGAAAAAGGAGAAGAAATAACAGGACAAGAGTTAATATCAACAGGAGGAAGAGTAGATATATTAAATCAAAGTGGATATAATGTAGCTACATATTATATAGTAATAAAAGGGGATATAGATCAAAATGGAATAGTAGATGTTTATGATATACAATTATTAATAGAAACATATTTTGAAAAAAGGCAATGGACAGATGCAAAAATATTGGCTGGACAATGTGCAGAAGATAATATCAGAGAAAATGAAATACCAAATTTATATGATATAACAAGATTAATAGAATATCATTTTAATGATAGACTATGGGATGAATAATATTTTAAAAGTCCTATAAATTCATGGTAATGAAAAATGAAAGGAATGGTGAGAATGAAGAATAGACAACATATAATATTTACGATAATACTAGTTATATTAATATTCTTTGTATCAGTAAATTTTAATGTAGTAAAAGCAGCAGGAGCTACATTGAGTGTAAGTAAGCAAACGGTGGCTCCGGGAGAGACTTTTGAATTATATGTTAATCTTAGTGTGCAAAGTATTGCATATGATATACGTGTAAGCGAAACAGGAGATGGAATTGCAAACAAATTGTTAACAAATAAGGTTCAAAATGGAGAAGGAGATGCAAGTAGATTTTGGTTAATACAGGTAACAGCTGATCCAACTATACATCCAATAGGAAGTAAAATAGCAACAATAAAATATACACTATCAGATACAGCTAAGGTAGGTGATAAAATTACAATAAATGTAACAGGAGATATAGTAGGAAGAAATAGTGATGAAAGAAATAGAATGGAAGAAAGTATAACCATAACAGTAGGAGAAAAAGAACCAGAAGAAGTAGCTCCAACAGAAATAACAGTAGCTCCAAGTAGTGTTATAATAACACAAGGAGATACCAAAACAATAACAGCAACTGTAAGTCCAAGTGGAGCAAGCCAAGAAGTAACATGGAAAAGTAAGGATACAAGTATAGTAACAGTTGAAGATGGAAAAATAACAGCAGTAGGAACAGGAACTACTACCATAATAGTAACAACAAAAGATGGAAAAGTTTCAAAAGAAATTCCAGTAACAGTGAACCCAAAGGAAAATAATAGTGACGATAATGGAAATAATAATGGAAATAATAATGGAAATAATAATCAACAAAGTAGTACAACTGGACAAAAAGATGATTCAACAACAGCTAATAAACCTATACCACAAGCAGGAGAAAATATAGTAATAATTTTAATAGGTATAGCATTACTAGTAACTGGTATTGTAGTATTAGTGAGATACAAAAGAATAAAATAAGATAATAATTAATCTGAAAGAGTGTTCATAATAAAGGCTGAACACTCTTTTTGTGTACAGCAAAATAAAGTTTTTTCAATACAGTTAAAAGCAAAAAAAATATGCTAGAACCCATTATTCCCTAAGCAAAACAAGTTAACCACAATGAAAAAGAGCAAAAATGTAACTAAAATGTAAAAAAACTGTGAATATGACTAACCGTAGACACTAAAAAGATGCCTCAAATATATGCTATTGCTATAAATATATAGTATTTATTATAATATAATATAAGAAAAAATATAATATAAGCTATGATAGGAGATGAAAAATGAAGAAATATATTAGCTATATTAATATAGTAATAATACTTATGATTATTACATTTACAATAATTATTATAAGTAATAATAAAATACAAGAATTTAATAAGCAATATTCAACTATGCAAGTAAAAGCATTATTTGAGCCAGAAGAAAAATTATCTATGTTATTATCAGCTAATGAAACACCTATATATACGAGAGGCACAGAGAATAGTGAGTATGTTACATTTGAGTATACTGGAAAAGAGGAAGAAAATACTGGTGTAAATATAAACACAATAAATTCATCGTGCAATGATGCTAGTTTTTATTATAGATATCAAGGGTTAGAGTCACAAGAAATGTATTCTATTTCTACATATGTAAAAATAGATAGTATTGATAAGCAACAATATGATGGAGGTGCATTCATAGCAGATTGGAATAATTCATTTTCAACTAGTGAAGTAATAAATCAAACTACATCATCAACATGGATAAAAATAACAATTGTAGCAATAAGTGAAAAAGATGGGACAATTAAAGTAAAGTTTGGATTAAAAGATTCAAAGGCAGATGTCACTTTTGATCAGATGGAAATTATGAAAGCACAAGATAATAATGAGTTTAAAGTTTATACATATACTAACTGGGATAATAAAACAGGAAAAGTAGTTTTTTGGAAAAGTGATACTATAAAATATTTATATAATGAAGAAACAATGGAGTTATGGCTTAGCACATTATTAGATATTAGAGAAGATATGAGAATGCTAACAAGCAAACAAGTGGATAATGGAAATGTAAATATAATTGCGACAAATTATCAGCCATGGATAGCCTACGTATTATCTGGTAGAGTCGAAATACAATGGAATAGGAGTTCTGTAGAAATATGGGAAGAAAATGCAGATACACCATTTTTCATAACACACGAAATGGGTCATCAACATACAGTTGACAATATAAATTACGATGGAGAATTTTGGGGAACTACATTGGGATTATTATCAGATTATAGATTAAATTTAAGAGTTTCCGGTTTAGCTATAAATGGACAAGGAGAAATAAGGCAAGGAGATGAACTTATAGATTATTGTTATAATGGTGGATATCAAGAATTTATAAACTCTAATTATTCAGGAGATGGATTAACATATTTATTATTTAAAACAATCTTAAAACTAGATGAATATGAAAAAGAACTAGGATTTAATTCGTTAGCGCAAACACTTGCGTATTTTAATGATGAAAAGGTAGGTAATCCAGGAGGACCTGGAAATCAATTTATAGCATTTATAAAAAAATGGTCTGAATATTCTGGAAAAGATGTTAAATCGATTATTTATGGTTTTAGGAATGGAGATGCAACTATAATAGATAATAAATTTGCAATAGGTAAATTTGGATATACTGTAAACAATGATGGAAAGACAATAACTATAAATAGTTGTTCTAGGAATTGGGAAGATAACTTAGATGATACATATGAATTAGTTATTCCTAGTCAAATAGATGGATATACAGTAACAGAAATAGGAGGATGGGCTTTTTGTTATAATGATTATATTGAAGAGATAGTATTACCTAGTACTGTAACAGCAATAGGACGTGTCGCTTTTTATGAATGTAAGAATTTAATAAGTGTGAAGATTCCACCAGATAGTAAATTAGTTACTATAGAAGAATGGGCATTTTGTAGATCTGGTTTAGGTGAAATATATATACCACCAACAGTAGAAAATATAGGAGATTATGTGCTCCTATGGTCTAATAATACTATGACAATAAAAGGATATACAGGAACGAAAATACATAAATATGCTCAAAATAATAATATTAATTTTGTTTCAGTAGATAATTACACAGTCACTTTTAATACAAATGGAGGAAAATTAGAATCTGGAGTAGCTAATACAAAAAGTGTAATAGGTGGAGAAATATATGGAGAACTACCAATACCAACGAAACAGGGATATATTTTTTATGGTTGGTATAATGAAAATGAACAAGAAATAACAGAAACAACAATATACGATTTATCTGAGGATAGCACATTACATGCACAATGGAAACTACCAGATGATATAATAGGAATAGAGATAACAGATTTTAATAATAAAAAATATGTTATATTAAGTGAGCAATTAAAAATAGAGGGTGACAATATAATTAAAGAAGGAATAACAGTAGAGAATTTCTTACAAGAAAAAAATTTTCCAAATACAAATTATAAAAGAGAAGTGTATAATGTAAAAGGAGAAAAAATAACAGGACAAGAATTAATAGCAACAGGAGGAAAAGTAGATATATTAAATCAAAGTGGAGATAATGTAACTACATATTACACAGTAATTAAGGGAGATATAAATGGAGATGGAATAGTAAATATATTTGATATAACATTGGAGATAGAATTATACTTTGAAAAAGATGATAGTAAAGAATGGACAGATGCAAAAAAAATAGCAGGTTGGTGTATTGAGAACCACGGAAGAACAGATGGCATACCAGATATATTTGATATAGCAAGATTAATAGAATATAATTTTGAAAATAAATTATGGACATAAAAATAACAAAAACAAAAAAGAGATGGAGGAAGTATTATGAAACACAAAAAGATTTTTATATTTGGAATTATAGGGTTGATTTTAATGATTGGAATAATTAGCGTTTCAATTGTTGTTTCGAATGCTGAAATAAGAAATAAGGTATTTAGCCAAATGGGAGAATCAAGTGAATATAAAGCAGAAGAAGGAGTCGAAACACAGGCTGATACTAAAAATTACTTGAAGAGCACAGCTAATGAAACTACAAGCACAAGTACATTTTTAGGGATAGAAGGAATAGCGAGAAGAGATATAGAAAATGTAACATTTATAGATAGTAAATCTAGTGTATCAGGAGCAACAACAGGACCATATGACGTATCTGAAAAAGGAGATAATTCTATACAGGCATGGTATATGGCTACTCCAAGTGGCTCATCACAATCATATACGATATATATAGCAAGTGATGAGGAAATATATGCAAATCCAGATTCAAGTTATTTATTTGCTTATATAGGTTATGGTTCTCTTTGCCAAGCAACACAAGTTATAACAAATATAGACTTACTTAATACAAGTGATGTAACAAATATGTCACATATGTTTGATAATTTTGGATATTACTCAATGACAAGTTTAAATTTACGTAATAACTTTGACACAAGTAATGTAACAGATATGTCTTATATGTTTTCAGATTGTGGATATAGAGAGATGACAGAATTAGATTTAGGAGAAAAATTTGATACAAGAAATGTAACGGATATGTCTTATATGTTTTCTAGGTGTGGTCATGAGAAAATGACAAGTTTAAATTTAGGAGATAAATTCAATACAAGTAATGTATTAAATATGTCTCAGATGTTTTGGCAATGTGGATATGATTTATTGACAAGTTTGGATTTAGGAAATAAATTTGATACAAGTAAAGTAACGGATGTAAGATTTATGTTCCAAGGTTGTGGATATAACTCAATGACAAGTCTAAATCTAGGACCTGCATTTATAAATATACCAGAAGATAATGAGAGTTTTGTAACAAACTGTGGAAAATCTGGAGCTGTAATTTATGTACCAGCAGCAATATACTATGATAATAACCACCTAAAACTAAATGGAAATGAGACGGAAGGAAGGGTAGTATACAATAGAGGTACAATAGAGTTAATAGATGCAATAGAAAATGATGATTTTGGAGGAACAACTCAAAAAAATATAATGATATATGCAGATAATACAGCAGCAAAAGATATCCTAGGAGATGTAAATGGAGATGGATTTATAACAACATATGATGCAAATATGGTACTGGCATATGAAGTGACTCGGAGGAGAAGGACCAATAGCAACAGATTCTGCAATGTTTAAAAGGGCAGATGTAAATGAAGATGGAAATATTACTTCAACAGATGGGGGAATAATTTTACAAAAAAATCAAAGAGATTACTATAATGAGATATCATTGGCATGTGGTGAGAGCCTACAATTAAAAACATATAATCCAACAGCTTCAAATGTAACATGGGAAAGTGACAATACAGATGTAGCAACAGTAGATACAAATGGAAAAGTAACTTTAAGGAAAGCAGGACAAGTAAAAATAACAGCGGCAGCAGGGACAACAACAGATAGTATATGTATAAAAATAGTAGAAGGACATGTGGTGGCAGATAATACAACAACAAAGTTTATACTAGGAGACGTAGATT
>CALXJL010000079.1 GCA_944388615.1 uncultured Clostridia bacterium | reverse complement strand
GCGAAGATAAATACAAGAGAAGTAATAGGAGAAGTAGAAGGAAAAGAAATGACAATAGAAAATAAAAATACAATAGTATTTAAAGGAAAAGAGGAAAAGATACAAAATACATTAGAGACACAAGAGGAATTAATTAAAGAAGATGAAGAAGAGAAAGAAAAGATAAATGAAGCAGAACAACAAATCGAAGAAGATTCACAAGTAATTAATGTTATCAAAGAAGATGATACAATAACAAATGTAGTGATAAATGAAAATTCTCTAATAGATAATAAAGAATATAATGAAATCGAAGATATTAAACAAAATAATCTAGAGTATTAATAATAAAAATAGATAAAACAATAAAGTTTGTTTTATCTATTTTTATTTTAAACTTTACTTATTAAACTTAAAATGATATACTTTAGCAAGGAAAAATGAGGCTGAAAGGAATAAGTAAAAGAAATGAAAAAAGTAAGTGTAATAGTTCCTGTATATAATGTACAAGATTACATAGAAAAATGTTTAGATTCATTAGTATATCAAACATTAGAGGATATAGAAATAATAGTAGTAAATGATGGATCTACAGATGAATCAAAAATAGTTGTACAAAAATACATTAATAAATATCCAGAAAAAATAATATATGTAGAAAAAGAAAATGGAGGGTTATCAGATGCTAGGAATTATGGTATGAAATATGCAACTGGAGAATATATTGCATTTGTTGATTCTGATGATTATGTAGAAAAAGATATGTATGAAAAAATGTATGAAAAGGCTAAAAAAGAAGATAGTGATATGGTAGAATGTAATTTTTACTGGGAATATCCAAAAAAATTAAAATTGGACAAGGGTATAAAGTATGAAGTAAAACAGGATATGCTAGTTAAAGTAAGGGTGGTAGCTTGGAATAAACTGATAAAAAGGTCAATATTGAATGAAACAAAAATAGAATTTCCTAAAGGATTAAGATATGAAGATGTAGAGTTTACTTATAAACTAATACCATATATAAATAAAGTTTCTTTTGTTACAGAGCCTATGGTACATTACATACAAAGACAAAATTCAATATCAAATATACAAAATAGTAGAAATGGTGAAATATTCAATGTTTTAGATAATGTAATAAAATATTATGAAGAGAACAAATTATATGAAGAATATAAAATGGAACTTGAATATATCTATACTAGATATTTATTATGTAGCTCATTTTTAAGAATAGTTAAAATAAAAGACAAAAAAGTGCGCAAACAATTATTAAATGAAACATGGAATAATTTAAATTCTAGATTTCCAAATTGGAAAAATAATAAAATTTTAAAAAAAGGCAAAAGTAAAAAAGATAGATATATAAAAAGTGTGAATAAGATCACATTTAAAATATATGGTAAATTATTTAGAATAAAAAAGCAGTAATAGGAGGAATATACTTGAAGAAGATATTATTTGCAATAACTAGTTTGACATTAGGAGGGGCAGAAAGAGTGCTTGTAGATATAGCAAATAGATTATCGGAAGAGTACGATATAACTATATTTACAATATATTCAGGAGGAGAATTGGAGTTACAATTAGATCCAAAAATAAAAGTAGAAAACCTTATAAAAAAACCATATAGTAAACTAAACGAAAAAGCAAAAAAAACTAAACCATTACAAATAATGTTAGAAAGAAAGAAAATATATGAAAATATTATAAAAAATGACTATGATGTTGAAATAGCATTTCTGGAAGGAGCTCCAACTAGATTATTAAGTGTGAAAAATAAAAATACCAAAAAAATAGCATGGGTTCATAATGATATAACTCAAGTATTTGGAAAAGGTATAAAAGCAACTTTAAAAAAGATAATTGATAAAAAAATATACAGTAAATATGATGAAATAATATTTGTTAGTGAAGATAATAAAAATAAATTTGAAGAAATATATAATATAGATTGTAATAAAAAAGTGATATATAATTATATAGATTCAGATATGGTTTTAAATAAAGCAAATGAAAAAATGGATATAGAATTTAAAAAAGATACAATTAATTTTGTAACTGTATCTAGACTAGTGGATCAAAAAGCTATAGAAAGATTAGCAAATGTACATAGTAGACTTATTAAAGAAAAAGTTATGCATAATTTCTATGTAATAGGGGATGGCCCGAATAGAAAACAAATAGAAAAAATAATAGAAGAAAATGGAATAAAAGATACATTTATATTATTAGGAAAACAAGAAAATCCATATCCATATATAAAAAATGCAGATTGTTTTGCACTTCTTTCTAAATTTGAAGGTTACCCAATGGTACTACTTGAAGCACAAATATTAAATAAATATATAATAATAACAGATACTGCAGCAAGAGAAACAATAAAAAATTATACTAATAGTATGATAGTTGGAAATAATGAAGAAGATATTTATTTAGGGTTAAGGAAAATAATAAAGAATAAATATAGATATATAAAGAAAAAAAGAAAAGATAATAATAAATATGATAATGATAATATTATAAAGCAAATAAAAGAAATTATTGGATAAAAGAGGTGAATACATGAAGATATCAGTATTAACACCAACATATAATAGGGCTGAATTATTAAAAAGATTATATGCAAGTATAGTAAGACAAAATTGGAAAAAAGATGTGCAATGGCTTATTATGGATGATGGATCAACAGATAATACAGAGCAAGTAGTAAAAGTGTTTATTGAAGAACATAATATTGAAGTAAAATATTATAAACAATCAAATTCAGGAAAAATGACTGCAATAAACAATTTAGTGAAAAATGCAGAAGGTGATCTAATAATAGAATGTGATTCAGATGATTATTTTTCAGATGATGCATTTGAAATTATAAGACAAGCATACGAAGAAAACAAAGATAGAAACGATATATATGCTATGTGTTTTTTGAAATATGATTTAAATGGAAATAATATAGGACAAGATTTAAAAAAACAAGAGAGTAAGATGTTTGATTTATATTTTAAAGATGGAGAAAATGGAGAAAAAGCACTAGTATATTTTGCTAAAATAAGAAAGAAATATGAATATAAATTAGAAAAAAACGAGAAGTTTGTAACAGAAGCTAGATTACATCATGAAATGGATTTAAAATATAATATAAAATGTTACAATGAACCAATTATGATTTGCGAATATCAAAAAGATGGATATACAAAAAATATCCAAAATATATTTATTAAAAATCCATATGGGTATTACGAATATTTTAAAGAAATCCTTCAACGTGATATGAAAAGGGTATTGATAAAAAAGAGATTATATGTTATAAAACACTATATATTATTTAAAACAATTACTAAAAAGAAAAATAGTTTAAAAAATATTTTTAACATTGAAAATAAAATCTTATATTGTGTTTTATTTATTCCAGGAACAATATTAAGTAAAATAAGATATAATGTCTAAAAATGAAAGGAGTACATATGAAAGAATCAGATGATATAGCAATAAAAGTCGAAAATGTTAATAAAAGTTTTAATATATATTATGATAGAGCTAATACATTAAAAGAAAGAATGTTATTTTTTGCTAGAAATAAAAGAAGAGAAAAAAGAGAAGTTTTAAAAGGGATAAATTTAACTATAAAAAAAGGAGAAACAGTTGCGCTAATAGGAGTAAACGGAAGCGGAAAATCTACATTATTGAAATTAATGACGCAAATAATATATCCTAATAGTGGCACTGTTGAGACATATGGAAAATTAACATCATTATTAGAATTAGGTGCTGGTTTCCATCCGGATTTTTCGGGAAGAGAAAACATATATTTTAATGCATCTATTTTTGGATTAACAAGAAAAGAAATAGATAATAGGCTAGATGAAATAATAGAATTTTCTGAACTTAGAGATTTTATAGATAATCCAGTAAAAACATATTCATCAGGAATGTATATGAGGCTTGCATTTTCTGTAGCAATAAATGTTGATGCAGAAATACTTTTAATAGATGAAATATTATCAGTAGGAGATCAACACTTTCAAGAAAAATGTTTTGCAAAAATGAAACAACTAAGGGCAGAAGGTAAGACTATGGTATTTGTTACACATAGCATGGATTCTGTTAGAAATTTATGCGATAGAGCAGTATGGCTATATAATGGAGAAATAAGAATGGATGGAAATACAAATGAAGTTGTAGATGAATATTTAAGAGTAACAACTTAAAAAAAGAAAAAGGAGCAATGATTATAAATGAATATATTTCAAAAAATATATAATTATAGAGAATTATTAAAAACTAATGTAAAAAAAGAAATAAGAGGAAAATATAAAAATTCAATATTGGGAATTGTGTGGTCTTTTCTTAATCCTTTATTACAATTAGCTGTTTATTCAGTAATATTTGGAGCACTTCTTGCAGGTGGTGATCCAACATATCATATATATATATGTGTTGCATTAATACCATGGACTTTTTTTACCACATCTATTACACAATCAGCATTTACAATAATAGGAAATGGAGATATTATAAAAAAAGTATATTTCCCTAGAGAAATACTACCAATTTCAGTAGTTGCAAGTGGAGCAGTAAATTTTGTTATATCTACAATCATAATATTATTTTTTGTTTTAATTGCGGGTATGGGTATAACTAAATACATATTATTATATCCAGTTGTGTTATTAATACAATGTGTATTACAGTTAGGAATATCTTTTATAGTATCATCAATAACAGTGTATTTTAGAGATTTAGAGCATATAATAGGGATTGTATTATTAGCAGCATTTTATGCAACACCAATAGTGTATAAAGTTGAACAATTACCAGCAAATTTGCAAGTATTAATGAATTTAAATCCAATGACACACATTATTAATGGTTATAGAAGTATATTCTATTATCAACAGATGCCAAATATGAAAGCTTTAGGAATATTGTTACTAATATCAATAGCATTAACTGTATTAGGATATTTTATATTTAAGCATTTACAAAAAGGATTTGCAGAAGAATTATAAAAGGAGTTAAGATAATATGACAAAAATAGTTAGTTTTGATATTTGGGATACACTAATAAAAAGAAAGTGTCATCCAGAAGAAGTTAAATTATTTACTATGAAATATTTATTATTAAAATATTATAATGATATAAAAGATGAATATAAAGATATATATAAGTTGTTGAATTTGAGAAATGAAATAGAAACTAAAATTAGACAAGAAAATGCAGAAAAAGGCAAAGATCAAGAATGCACAATAGAAGAAACATTTATAAGATTACAAAAAGCAATAATAAATAAAGAAATTCCAGATATATCACAAGAACTACTAAAAGTAGAAATAGATTTTGAAAAAAGTGTTATTTATGTTAATGAAGAAGTTTTACCAATATTGGAGAAATATAAAGATATAAAAAAATATTGTATTTCTGATTTTTATATGGGAAAAAAATCTTTAAGA
Organism: uncultured Clostridia bacterium; assembly: GCA_944388615.1. Classification (GTDB taxonomy): domain Bacteria; phylum Bacillota; class Clostridia; order TANB77; family CAG-508; genus CALXJL01. Next base: position 735 of record CALXJL010000079.1, on the reverse strand, counting down.
GAAATATTAGAATCAGTAGATATGTATAAGTATTTTGAAGATATTTTTTCTTCAGCAGATATATTATTAAATAAAATTTCCGGAAGATTATACCAATATGTGGAAGAAAAATTACAAGTAAAACCAGAAGAACACATACATGTAGGGGATAATCCTTATTGTGATATAGAAGTAGCAAAGAAACAAGGAATACAGACAATAGAGATGAGAAAATATGCAAATTATGATTTTGCTCCACAAGAAAGAAGAACATTTAATTTTGATTTTGAAAGTATAAAGGTTAAAGATCCTAAAAATAATAGTGATGAGTTATATAATTTAGGAGTTGAGATTTCGCCATTATTATATTTCTTTGTTGAAAATATCATAGAGTATGCTATTAAAAATAAAATAGATACAATATATTATCAAACAAGAGAAGGGGAAACTTTTATAAAAATACATGAATTAATAAAGCAAAATAATATTTATGGAATGGAAATGCCAGACTGTAAATTATTAGAGGTAAGTAGAGTCGCTACTTTTGCACCATCTTTAAAGGAATTTACTATAGCAGAGTTATTAAAGTTATGGTCTCAATATAGATGTCAAAGTATGAAATCATTATTTAAAACATTGAATATAGATATTAATAATTATATGAATTATCTTGGAAAATATGATATTGATCCAAAGGAAGAAATCTGGGAACCTTGGTTTAATTTGAAAATTCAAAATCTATTTAATGATGAAAAT
>CALXJL010000078.1 GCA_944388615.1 uncultured Clostridia bacterium | reverse complement strand
ATTTTAATATGCCTTGATAGCTCAGTTGGTAGAGCAAAGGACTGAAAATCCTTGTGTCCCTGGTTCGATTCCAGGTCAAGGCACCAAAAGATAATATCGTCACACTAGACGAAAAACGATTAAATCGACTGTAAAAGGTCGATTTTTTGGTTACTTAAAAAAGCAACTTCTTAAAAAAATTGCAATTTTATGTAAAATCATGTATAATATAATTATGTAACTATTATTAAATTTGTATCAGGAGGTTATTTTATGTTACAACAATTCTTTGCATTTTTTATCGGTTTCATTATCTTTTTGATTGCTTTTATAATCATTAAGATAGCCGTTCCAATGTGGCGGTTTATGGTAAGAGCAGACGCAGTAATCAAACTATATGGTCTCTTTAAAGAAATATTAAGAGTGGAGTTCTCAAAAGAAGAAAAAATTAAGGTGTCATATGGTAAGTATACACTGAAATTTGCTAATACTAATGAAGCTAGTATCGAGTTCGAGAAACTAGTTCACGAAGCATTGGAATACTACGATAAGCTTGGATGGATTGCTGTCGTAGATACTACTTGTAAAGCTCAGAAAGACGAGTTAATCCATATATGTTCTGAAGTAAGAATGTTAAGATGGGAAAAGCAAGGAGTTTGATCGGGGACATTGTCCCCGATTTTTCTTTAATATTTTTTATTTTGTAGTATACTTTTTTTAAAATTTATGCTCAAATGTATATACAGTTGATTAATCGGAAATAAACAATCGGTGTAGTTAGCTATTTTTTCGCAAATAAGTACCGCTAACGCACCATAAGAAAAAACGCTATATCAATAGACGTGGCGTTTTTTCTGTATCTAATTTCTTTTTTTGAAAAAAATACTTGACATATACGTACTATTATGACCTCATGCCTCTTTTTTTCTTTTTTCTACTACTATATCTCCAAACAATTCAGTTTGATTTGTTGTAACCTTGCTTCTTCTAGATAATTCTAACAAGCCTGTAAAAGCTGTAACAACTTCCTTTTTATTACATTTAGATACTGTATACATTTTATTAAATATAAATTTGGGTCTTTTTATTAATTCTCTAAACATTTCCTTTACTTTTTCCCCTACAGTATATGTTTCTGTTATTGCTATTTTCTCTATATTTTTCGCATTTTGATTTAATTTTTTTACACTTTTATTTAATACATTTGAATATAATTCATAAATTACATCTTTATTATACTCTTTTTCCAATTTTTGCTTTGGTAATTCTATACTTTCTGGTAGTTTACATACTCTTTTAGAAAAATTTAAATATAATTCTTTAAATTTTTTCGTTATCTCTTTATATTTTTTGTATTCAATAATTCTATATAATAGCTCTTCCTCTGTTAGTTCTTTTTCTTCTTCTGTTTCTCTTGGAATTAAATTTTTTGATTTCATATATAGTAAAGTTGATGCCATTACTAAAAACTCACTTGTAACTTCCAAATTCATTTTTTCCATGTTATTTATATATTCTATATATTGATCTGTAATTTCACTAATTTTTATATCATATATATCCATTTTGTTTTTATCTATTAAATGACATAATAAATCTAGTGGTCCTTCAAAATTATCTATTTTTATAGGATATTTTGTTGTTTCTAAACTAAGTACATTCACCATTTTTTATCCCCTTCTCCAAAATTTATTCGTTCATACATTCTTCAAATGCTTGTTTTATATTATCCTGTTTATATCCTTTTTTATATAAATATGCTTTAATATCATTTTCTTCTATATTACTTTTCTTATTAATAATTTTTTTAGCAGAATTAATTTCATAAATATTTAATTCTTCTATGTTTTTATCCACATATTGTTCAATTATGTTGCTATTAAGGCCTTTTGACAATAATTTATATTTAATTTCTTTTAAAGAAAGTGTATTTATTGCCATATATTCATTTATTGCTCTTTCTATATAATTTTCATCACTTATATATCCATTTTCTTTTAATTCCTGTATCACATCTTCTAACAGATTTTCTTCAACAGAATTTGAGAATTTCCTTCTTATTTCAAATTCTGTTCTTTTCTTATATAATAAATATTTCAAAATTTTAGTTTTAGTTACATCAAATTCTTCTATTGTATACATTATTAAATACTCCTATTGTATTATTCTTCATCATCACTACCATCATCATTTTTTTCAGGTTCATCACCTAAGCTCTTTTCAAATGCCTCAGAAAATTTATCTCTTACTTTTTTCTCTACTTCTTCCATCATATCTGGATTTTCTAATAAGTATTTCTTTACATTTTCTCTACCTTGTCCAATTCTATTTCCTTCATAACTAAACCATGATCCACTTTTTTCAATTATATCTAGATTAACTGCTAAATCTAATATATTTCCTTCTTTAGATATACCTTTTCCATACATTATATCGAATTCCGCTTCTCTAAATGGTGGAGCAACTTTATTTTTAACAACTTTTACTCTTGCTCTATTTCCTACAACTTCTCCATCTTGTTTCAAATTTTCTATTTTTCTAATATCCAATCTTACTGATGCATAATATTTTAATGCTCTACCTCCTGTTGTTGTTTCTGGATTTCCAAACATTACTCCAACTTTTTCTCTTAATTGATTTATAAATACTATTACACATTTAGATTTATTTATTGCTCCTGCTAATTTTCTTAATGCTTGTGACATTAATCTTGCTTGAAGTCCTATATGTGAATCTCCCATATCTCCATCTATTTCTGCCTTTGGTACTAATGCTGCAACAGAATCTACTACTATTATATCTAATGCTCCACTTCTTACTAATGCTTCTGCAATTTCTAAAGCTTGTTCTCCTGTATCTGGTTGTGAAACTATTAAATTATCTATATCAACACCTAATTTTTTTGCATAAACTGGATCTAATGCATGTTCTGCATCTATAAACGCTGCTTCTCCTCCCATTTTTTGTGCTTCTGCTATCATATGTAGTGTTAATGTTGTTTTTCCAGATGATTCTGGACCATATACTTCAATTATTCTTCCTCTAGGAATACCTCCTATTCCCAAAGCTACATCTAGACTTAAAGCTCCAGTAGGTATAGCCTCTACACTCATTGCTGTAAAATCTCCTAACTTCATTACTGAACCTTTACCAAATTGTTTTTCTATTTGACCTAATGCTGCTTCCAAAGCTTTTCTTTTTTCTAAATTCTCTGCCATAAAAATTCCTCCTATATTTGTCCTTTTGTTTCGAACACTCGTTTTGTATAATGTGATTATATACTATTTTTTTATTTTGTCAAGCTTTTTTATTTTATTTTCTTGACCAATTTTCTATATTGTAATATGTAAAATAATTATTTGGCTTTATTTCTCCTGATAATGATTGATTTGTTAATGTTATATTTTTATTTCTATATAAACTTATTATAGGCATATCATCTTGAACTCTATCATATATAGATTGATACATACTTTTTAATTCATTTTCATCTGCTATTGTACTTGCTCTTTGCAACATATTTATTACATCATCATTTATATAATTAGAATAATTATTTTCTCCGAAAAAACTAGTTAAATCAGGGCTTAATGAATTATATACACCTGTTAAAATTATATCATAATCTCTATTTTGTAATTTTTCATTATATGTATCTGCTGACACTTCCTGAATATTAATTTCAATTCCTACTTGTGCTAATTGTTCTTTTATATTATTTGCAACTTGCAGTCTTGTACTATTATCACTATTTACTACCAAATTTAATTGTATTCTTATATATCTCCCATCAACATTTTTTTGCCATATACCATTTCTAATGCTCCATCCGTTTTCAGTTAAAATTGTATTTACTTGTTCAGGATTATAACCAGAACTACCCGCTACATTTTGATATAAAAAACTACCATAATCTAATGGATAATCTGATGTGTAATATGTTCCATTAAGTACATTGTTTACTATTGCTGTCTTGTCTATAGCATATGATAAAGCCTTTCTTACCTCTTTATTTGATAATATTTCGCTTTGACAATTTAATGCTAAAAAATCATACTCTCTTCCTTTAAATTCAGTCACATTAAATCCAATAGTTCCTGTATAATCTTGATAATTTAAATTACTAGTATTTAAAACTTCTATATTCCCTAATTTTAGTATTTTATATGCTTCTCCCATTGAACTATATAAACGTACATTCACAGTTTCTATTTTACTATCTATTTCATCTATTTTTCTCCAATCTTTATTTTTTACAAGTTCTATATTACTACCTTCTATTTTAGATATTTTGTACATTCCTGTTCCAATTGGTATTTTCTCTGATGTATAAAAATCTTCACCTAAGTAATAATCACTTGGTAGTATGGGAAATGTTAAATTATACTCAAAAAATGGTACATCTCTTGATAAATATATTTTTAATGTACTTGCATCTATAACCTCAATTGATGTTACATCTTGCAAGCTAGTTGCATAAATTGAATTTCCTTCTTTTATTCTATCAATTGTAAATTGTACATCTTTTGCTACAAATGCGGATCCATCATGCCATCTTACACTATTATCTATTTTTATTAAATATGTTGTTTCATCTACTTGTGTACATTCTTTAGCCAAACATAATTCAGCTTTATAGTCTTCATTTATTGTTACTAATGGTTCAAATATTAATTTTCCTATATTTATTACTTCTTTATTATTTGTTATTAATGGATTTATTGTATCATAATTTGTTACAGCTAACCTAATATCTGTTTTTATTTCTTCATGATGAGTTGTTTCATCTACTAAAAGTTGATTTGAAATATTATTTTGATTATTAGTTGTATATACAACATAGATTATTAATCCTATTATAAATATAGCAAATAAAAATTTTGAAATATTTTTCCACATATTTTTCACTTATCCTCTCTTAATTCACCCTCACATCATATATTATTTTTATATTTTTTTCAAGTAAACTTTAACAAAAAAAGGACTAATTGTTATAACAATTAAGCCCCTTATATCTATATAATTCTTATTATTTCCTAGATTCTATAATAAGCTTTATACCTGTTCTATCCTCTCCTTCTACTTCAACATCTGCAAATGCTGGTATACATATTAAGTCTAATCCTGCTGGTGCTACGAAACCTCTTGCAATTGCTACTGCTTTTACTGCCTGATTCAGAGCTCCTGCTCCAATTGCCTGCATTTCTGCCTTGTTACTTTCTTTTACCAAACCAGCTATAGCTCCTGCTACTGAATTTGGATTTGATTTTGATGAGATTTTTAAAATTTCCATTACTTCCTCCTATAATTTTATTTTTATTTCATTGATTACAGGAATAGTTATAATATAATTCTTTTGTTTTGTCTATACAAAAATGGAAAATTTTGGAAAAACTTTTCTTTGTTTTTCTACATTTTTCCCTTTTTATCTTAAATATACTCTTTCAACACTTTCAGTTCGACATGTTTTGTCATTTATTTCAAATATACATGCATTAAATTTACACTCTCCTTCTGCTAATTTATATTTTTCCGGTAAAGATGTAACAAATCTTTTTATTGATGCTTTTTTATCCATTCCAATTACAGAATCTATTGGTCCTGTCATTCCTATATCTGTTATATAACCTGTTCCATTTTTGGTTATCTCTTCATCAGCAGTTTGTACATGTGTATGTGTTCCAAAAATAACAGTTACTTTTCCATCAAGAAAATGTTTCATTGCAATTTTCTCCGCACTAGCTTCTGCATGAAAATCAACTATAATTATATCTACTTTTTCTTGAATCTGTTTTATTATATCTTCTGCCACAAGAAATGGATTTTCAGATTGTACATTCATTTCTGTTCTTCCTATTAAGTTCATAACAGCTATTTTTTTTCCATTACATTCATATATGTCATATCCTCTTCCAACAACACCTCTTGAATAATTTGCAGGTCTTATTATTTTTTTATCATCTATAAAAGTAAATATATCTTTTTTTCCCCATGTGTGATTTCCCATTGTTATTACATCTATATTTAATTTTTTTAGATCTTGAAATATTTTTGTAGTGATTCCCATTCCTCCTGCAGAATTTTCTGCATTAACAATTACAAAATCTATCATTTTTTCTTTTTTTAATTGTGGTAATACTTCTTTCAGTTTCCTTACTCCTATTTCCCCTACTAAATCTCCAACAGCTAAAACTTTCATATTTTAATTTCATCCTTCCTAAAGTTATAATTTTCCAATATATATTAACATGAATTTATAATACAAATCAAGTTTTTAGACGCAGAAAGAGACTATCTTATAGATAGTCTCTTGATATATTATTCTGCTGATTCTGATGATTCTTCAGCTTCTGGTGCTTCATAAGCACTTAATATAGCTGATTGGATTTTTTCTCTTGTATCAGCATTAATTGGATGTGCTATGTCTTTAAATTCTCCGTTTGGAGTTTTTCTACTTGGCATAGCTATAAATAATCCATTTTGACTTTCGATAACTTTGATATCGTGAATTACGAATTCATTATCGAATGTTACAGAAGCAACAGC
>CALXJL010000077.1 GCA_944388615.1 uncultured Clostridia bacterium | reverse complement strand
TTTATTTTATTTTTTATTTTTCTATTATCTCCAGATTCTTTAGCCGCAGATCCAAAATTAGTTACTACATTAAATAAAGCTTTTGAAAAAATAGAAGATTGGATTTTAAAATTAGCCACTCCTGCTGCTGCAATTGCTGTTTGTTGTGGCTTATTCATGAAAAAATTTAGCTTTGGTGATGAAGAAAAAATTAGAATAGGTAAAAAATTAGTCAGAAGTTCTTTATTCTCTTATGCATTTGTTCTTGCAATTGATTTAATATTATCAGCAATTGAAAGTTTAATTTAATATTGAAGGGAGTATATATTGGAAGACATAACTACTGTAATAACTAATACAATTAATGAGCTATTTTATACTTTATTTTCTTCTATCGATAATAGTATTTATTCTACTCTTGATGACTTAGTTTTTATAAATATTGATATTATTAAAAATTCTTCTTTTCAACAATTATTAGGAGAATCATCATATAATAATTTATTACTTATAGCTAATTCACTTATTATTGGTTTTTTCCTATATTATTCTTGTAAATTATTAGTTTCGAATCTAATTTTTTTACAAATAGAAAAACCTATCCAATTTTTATTTAAATTAATAATTTATACCATACTAATTAATTTTTCTTATTTTTTATGTGAACAAATTTTAAATATTAATTTTTTAATTTCTTCATCTATTTGTGAAATAGGATCTAATATTTTTAATACAAATATATCATTTTCAAATTTAATAAATAATCTCAATAATATTATAAGTATAGAAGATACGAGTTTCTCTATATTATCAATTGATGGTATTATCAAAAGCTTTATTTCTATTGGTTTATTTAATCTTATATTTTCTTATTCTCTTAGATTTATTATGATTCAAGTTCTTGTTCTAATATCTCCATTTGCATTTATTACTTTAATAAATAATTCTACATCTTGGTTTTTTAAATCTTGGTATAGATCATTATTATCTTTACTATTATTACAATCATTTATTTCCATAATATTACTTGTTACATTTTCCATTAAATATTTAGATACAAATATCATTTCAAAATTTTTATATGTGGGTTCAATATATGCTTTAACAAAATCAACTACTTTTATGAAAGAACTTATTGGTGGTATATCAACCGAGGTTGTTCAAGGATTAAATAGTTTTTCTAAAATTCTTAAATAGGATGGTGATGTTATTGAAATTTATATATCCTCAAAATTATAACACAAATAGTAAACTTTTAGGTCTAATGGATTATTCAACTGCAATTTTTAATATTATTTGGTTGTTATTTGTTTTTGCATTATCTAATATATTTTTTGATTCTTTATCATTTAAAATTTCAGTTTGCATAATATTTTATTTACCAATATTAATTTTTAGTATTGTCGGTTTTAATAATGAAAATATAGTATACGTTATATTGTATATTATTAAATTTTATTCAAAACCCAGATTATACATATACTCCAAAAACTAAATACTTTTAACCTTTTTTATAAAATGTTTAATATAAATTTACTTTATGTTAAACATTTTTTTATTTTGCTTTTTGTTGTTTTTTTCTACTTTTAGTGATATAATTCGACTTACATTATAATAATAAAGGAAGATGTATTATGAAATTAGAATCTCACGACAAATCAATGATTTTTTCTACAACTGAATTACCTGATGTCTTTTTCGCTGAGTATTTTTCTCATGCTAGTGGAAATAGCATTAAGGTCTATTTATATATGGTTTTTCTGGCGAAATATAATAAAGAAATAAAATTGAATGATTTATCAAAAAAACTAAATTTACCATTAAAAGAGATTCAAGAATCGCTTAAATATTGGGAAGAAAATTCTGTAATCACAAAGAAAACAACTGGTTATATATTAAATAGTTTACAAGAAATAGAACTTCACAAAATTTATAATCCAAAATTAACATCTTCACCTGAAGATTTACAAAAAACTGAACAGAGTAAATTTCGAGCTACTGTTATTGAAAATATAAATAATGAATTCTTTCAGGGAATTATGTCTCCTTCTTGGTATACAGACATTGAGCTTTGGTTTAAAAAATATTCATTTGATGAAGAAGTTATGCTTGCACTTTTTAGATATTGTTTTAATAGATCTGCTTTACATAGAAATTATATACAAACAGTTGCTGATGCATGGGCCAAAAATAATATTAAAACTTTTAATGATTTAGATAAATATTATAGAAAACAAGAAAAATTAAAATCTCTTTCTAAATCAATTTCTAAGAAACTTAACTTAAATCGTCCATTATCACAATATGAAGAAGCTTACATAGAAAAATGGAATATTGATTATGGATATTCACTAGATATTATTGAAATAGCATTAAAAAGAACAACTTCAAAAGCTAATCCAAGTTTTGATTATTTAGATAAATTATTAACAGATTGGCATGATAGAAATCTTACTACTGAAAGTGAAATTACAACTTTTCTTTCTGATATGAAAAAGAAAAATAAATCTATTTCAGCCTTAGAGAAATCAACTGGATATAATAATTATGATCAAAGAAAATATGATAATTTAAATAATTTATATGCTAATTTTTCTCTTTTTGATAAATAAACTAATAAAGAGGTGAAATTATGTCTAATAATAATTTAAAAGCTTTACTAAGAGAATATGAACAAAAACGAATATTAGCAATAACAGATTTAGAACATAGAAAAAATAAACTTTATAACGAAAATCCTAGATTAGAGCAAATAGATAAAGAATTAAATTCATTAGCTTTTAGAACAACTAAACAATTATTAGAAAAAAATGATGAAAACTTATTAAATACTTTAAATGCAAAAATAAAGAAATTAAAAATTGAGAAACATAATATTCTTAAATCCATTGGTAAAGATGATGATTTTTTAGAACCATATTATGATTGCCCTATTTGTAAGGATACAGGATATGTTTTTTCTAATTATAAAACCACTATGTGTAACTGTTTAAAACAAAAACTATTTGACTTAGAATTTAACAAATCTAACATATATAATTTAAAAAAATATAATTTTGAAAACTTTTTATTAACATATTATTCAAATGTTGTGGATAAAAATAAATATAATTCGAACTTTTCTCCAAGAGAAAATATCGAAAATATAAAAAAAATCGCTATGAATTTTATTAATAATTTTGATGACCCTAATACCAAAAACTTATTATTTACTGGAAATACTCGGTTTAGGTAAAACTTTTCTTTCTACATGTATTGCTAATCAAATCATAAAAAAAGGCAAAACTGTATTATACCAGACTGCTCCAGTAATGTTAGATTCTATTATTGATTATAGATTTAATAAATCTAAATTTTCATTTGACATAATTGAAAATATTCTTAATGTAGATTTATTAATAATAGACGATTTAGGAACTGAATGTATGAATAATCTAAAATTTACTGAATTATTTAATATAATAAATTCACGCTTATTATATCCAAATAATCATATGACAAAAACAATCATATCTACTAATTTAAGTCTACAAAACTTATTTTCTTCTTATGATGAGAGAATTGTATCTAGAATAATAGGAAATTATGATTGTTGCTATTTTTATGGTGAAGATATACGTATTAAGATGCAAACAAAAAAATAAATATTTCTTTTATAAAATAAAAAACCTAATTTGTCTTAACTAAATTAGGTTTTTTATTATTTTAATATATAATACTATTCTATATTATCTTCTCTTTCTACTGTCTCTATACTAACAACTTTATCACCATCATTTGTTCTAATTAATGTTACACCTTGAGTTGCTCTGCCAAGTACACTTACTTCTTCTACTTTTAATCTTATAATTGTTCCTTTATCTGTAATAATCATAACATCTTCATTTGAATTTGTAACTCTTATTCCAACTATATTACCAGTTTTAGGTGTAATTTTATATGTTATTACTCCTCTTCCTCCTCTGTTTTGTACTCTGTACTCTGATAATTCTGTTCTTTTTCCAAATCCATTTTCTGTTATTGCTAATAGAGTAGATTCATTTCCTCCTATTATAATAGATTCCATTCCGATTACATAATCTTCCTCATCTAGTCTAATCCCTATAACTCCTTGTGCTGTTCTTCCCATTGGTCTTACATCTTTTTCATCAAATGTAATACTCATTCCTTTACTTGTAACCATCACAATATTATCTTCTCCATCAGTTAATCTTACATCTATAAGTTCATCATTTTCTTTTAATGTTATTGCAAGTAATCCAGTTTTTCTGGCAGAATGATACTCTCCTAGTGCAGTTTTCTTTATAATACCATGTTTAGTTGCCATTAATAGATATTTTCCTTCTGCAAAATTAGATATTGGGATAACTGCTGATATTTTTTCTCCATTATCTAAACTTAGTAAATTAACTATTGCTGTTCCTTTTGCAGTCCTTCCAGCTTCTGGTATTTCATATCCTCTTAATTTATATAATTTTCCTTTATTACTAAAGAATAAAATTGTATCATGTGTAGAAGCTGTGAATATTTGTTTAACAAAATCTTCTTCTCTTGTCGATATACCAGTAATACCTTTTCCGCCTCTTCTTTGGCTTTTATATGTTCCTATTGGCATTCTTTTAATATATCCAAAATGTGTTAGGGCTACTACGGTTTGTTCTTCTTTTATAAGATCTTCTATATCTATTTCTCCTTCAGCTGCAACTATTTTTGTTTTTCTTTCATCTCCGAATTTATCTTTTATTTCAATTAATTCTTCCTTAATTATGTCAAACACTAATTTTTCACTATTAAGTATATCTCTTAAATGTGCAATTAATTCCATTAATTGTTTATATTCTTCCTCTATTTTCTCTCTTTGTAATCCAGATAAAGTTTTTAATCTCATGTCTAATATAGATTGCGCTTGTATATCTGAAAGACCGAATCTTTCAATCAATCTTTCCTTTGCATCATCATATGAGTTTCTGATTATTTCAATTACCTCATCTATATTATCTAATGCTATTTTTAATCCCTCTAAAATATGTGCTCTTGCTAACGCTTTATCTAATTCAAACTGAGTTCTACGAAGTATAACTTCTTTTCTATGTTCTATGTAGCAGTCTAAACATTGTCTTAATGTTAATATTTTTGGCTCACCATTCACTAAGGCTAACATAATTATTCCGAATGTATCTTGCATTTGTGTATTTTTATATAATTGATTCAATACTACTTGTGCATTTGCATCTCTTTTTAATTCTATTACAATTCTAACTCTATGTTCTCTATCTGACTCATCCCTTAAATCAGATATACCTTCTATTCTTTTTTCCCTTGCTAATGCAGCTATATGTTCTATTAATTTTGCTTTATTAACTTGATATGGTAAAGAACTAACTATTATTCTTTGCTTATTTCCACTCATTTCTTCTATTTCTGTTTCTGCTCTTACTGTAATTTTCCCCCTACCTGTAGTATAAGCTTGTTTAATACCTTCTTTTCCTAATATTAATCCTTCTGTAGGAAAATCAGGTCCTTTTATAACTTGCATTAATTCTTCATCAGTAACTTCATCTTCATCTATTATTTTTATAATTCCATTTATAACTTCTGTTAAATTATGTGGAGGAATATTTGTAGCCATTCCTACAGCAATTCCTGATGAACCATTTATTAATAGTGTTGGTATTCTAGCTGGTAATACTGTTGGTTCTTGAAGTCTATCATCATAGTTTGGCATAAAATCTACTGTGTTTTTTTCAATATCTGTTAACATAAACTCTGCAATTTTTGACATTCTTGCTTCTGTGTACCTCATAGCAGCTGCTCCGTCACCATCTATAGAACCAAAATTTCCATGACCATCAATTAATTGATATCTCATTGAAAAGTCTTGTGCCATTCTAACCATTGCATCATATACAGATGAATCACCATGTGGATGATATCTTCCTAAAACTGATCCTACTGTATTCGCACATTTTCTATATGGTTTATCTGAAGTTATCCCATCTTCATACATAGCATATAAAATTCTTCTATGTACTGGTTTTAGACCATCTCTTACATCTGGTAAGGCTCTAGAAACTATAACACTCATTGCATAATCAATATAAGATGTTTTCATTTCTTCTTCAATATTTCTTTCAATTATTTTTCCGTCTCTATCAACTTGTTGTTCCATATATTACCCCTTTTCTGTACTAGGCTGTTCCCTAATAAATTTCTTATATTTCTTATCGTATTATATAAGATAAATAAGAAATATGCAAGAATTTTCTCATTTTTTATTTTATACTAATATTTCCGCTAATTTTAATTGTTCCTCTGATAGGTTAAAATCTCTACCATTATTTTTTATTAATAAATGTAAATTTTCTATATTTTTAGCATTTTTTATAACATTTTCTAATGGAATAATATTATTAAATTCACTTTTTATTTTTTTATATTCTTTTTCCATTCCTTCAAAATCTTTATCATTAAAATAATTTTTCCAATTAGTTTCGTATTTTTCTAATTTTTCTATGCTGGAAATCTGGTTTGTAAATTCATTTTCTATATTTTTACTAACATTATCTAATATTGAATTTTTTCCTTTTTTTAT
>CALXJL010000076.1 GCA_944388615.1 uncultured Clostridia bacterium | reverse complement strand
AAAATGGAGATGCACTACAATATGTACCAGAAGAAGTAAAAGTAGCTCATCTAGAAATATGTACAGAGGCAGTAAAGAAAAATGGATTGGCACTACCATATGTGCCAGAAGAAGTAATACTAGCCAATCCAGAGATATGTATAGAGGCAGTAAAGCAAGATGCAAGCATATTATGGTATGTACCAGAAGAAGTGTTAATTGAGTATCCAGAGATATGTATAGAGGCAGTAAAGCAATATGGATGGGTATTAGAATATGTACCGGAAAAAGTGCAAAAAAAATATTCAACGCAATTATTAGATGAAAATATAAGTGTATATTTAAGTGAAGATTTTAAAGCAAGAAATGAAGAAAAAGTAAAAAGATATATGTTTGAAGATATATCAAGGATAGAAAAAATAAAAGAAAAAGCACATTTTAATATAAGTCCAGATTATGAAGAATTGCGAATGGATATATTTTATCATGATATGATAAAAACAATAGGATTAGATGAAGTAGAAAGATTAGTAAATATTGGAAATCTAACTAAAGAAGAATTAGAAAAATATAGTATAGAATATGATGAAACATTTGATAAACTCTTTGAAAGAAAATATAAATTAATAGGAGAAATAGGAGCAGTAGTAGATATATTCAGAGGAATAGATTTTTCGGAATATGCAAAAAAAGGAAAGAATGTACAATTTGATATATATAAAAATATAAATATGTTATTAGAAGAAAATACACATATGGATATAGAGACAATGCTAAAAGAAGCAATGAAGATGAGCGGAGTTGAAACTAACGAAAAAATAATAGAAAAATTTGATTCAAAAAAGAGAACAATATTAAATAGATTATACGAGGATAAGTTTGAAAAAATAAGGAGCAATTTAGAAGAGAGATTAGAAGAAGGCTTAGAATCACAACAAGAGCCAATTATGAGAATAATAGAAGAAAAAATACACAAAAATTATATAGAAGGAGAAGGAGTATATAATACAGAAGAAGTAATCCAAAAAGTTATAGAAGAACTAGAAAGAAAAAGAGAAAATGGAATTAATTATTATTCACCACATATGACATCACAAAAAGAGAATATAGTAAAAATAACAAAAGAATTTTTAGAAGATAGAACAACGCAAAGCACATTATCAAAATCATTAGTAAAAATAATACAAGAAAAGAAAGAAGAAATAGGAAAAGGCTGGATAAGAAAAATAAAATCAATACCATATGAATTAAGTAAAGAAGAATATAAGAAATTACAAAAGAGTTTACAAATAGAATTAGAAAGTACATGGGAAATAAAAGCAAAAGATGGAAATGAAGAAGAAGCATATAAATTGTTAAACGAAAAAAACATACCAGGAGTATTAAGCTATAATCAGATAGAGCAAATGTTTGGAAGTATAAGAAAACCATATTCAGAGAAATTTAAAGAATATTATAAAGAACATAGAGAAGAATTTTTAGGAGATGCAGAAGTAAGATTAAAGTTTGCAAAGATTCACAATAATTTTGATAGAATAATAAGTATGCCAGAAGTATCAGTAAGATATAAAATAGGAAACCTAAGTGTAGAACATATATTAACAATTTTAGCAAATGAAAAATATGAAAATATACAAGCAGGAAATGAAAGACTAGCAGAAATAGCATCAAAAGCAGGATTGGATAAGGAATATTTTGATGCAGCACAAAAGGTATATGAAATAACAAGAAAAAGAGAAGGATTAAGTTTCCCACAGGTGGAGAATAGAGGAAATAAATATAGAGGAAGAGTATTAAGAGCAGATGAAGCATTAAATTTATTTGCAGGAGATATAACAACATGTTGCCAAAAATTTGGAGATGTTGGAGAAGGAACATTGATGCATGCAAGTACAGAGAACAATGGAGGAATATTTGTAATAGAAGAAATGAATGAGAAAGGACAAGTAAAGAGGATAATAGGACAATCATGGACATGGAGAAATAAAGATAGAATATGTTATGATAATATAGAGATAAATGAAGAAATATTGAAAGAAATGACAAAAGAAGAGCAAGAAGAAATATTACAAATCTATATGAAAGCAGGAGAAAAAGCAATAGAAATAGATAAGAAATCGCTTAGTAAACTATTAAAAGAAGGAAGGATAAACAGAGAAGTATATGATGAATATGTATTAAAAGAAGTAACATGTGGGATAGGATATAATGATTTAAATATATTAGAAGAAGGGTTAGAAAGTGGCAGGTTAAAAAGTACACAAATAATTCAGCCAATAGAAAAAGGAAAAACATACCAAGGCTATCAAAATAAAGAACCATGGATAGATTCTGGCAAAACACAAATAGTATTAGCTAG
Organism: uncultured Clostridia bacterium; assembly: GCA_944388615.1. GTDB lineage: Bacteria > Bacillota > Clostridia > TANB77 > CAG-508 > CALXJL01. The sequence continues at coordinate 4,542 of CALXJL010000076.1, read as the reverse complement.
AATGAGTGAAAAAGAAAGAAAAGAAATAGAAGAAAGAAGAGAAAAAACAAATAAAGGAAATATAGCAGATAGAGAAATACCATTATATAAAAATAGAAGAGAAGTAGAAAGTTATAAAGGAAAAGAGATAATAAATGATGATATAAGAAGGATAAAAGAAATAGAAAAAGAAGTATATAGAGAAGAACAACAAGTTTTAAATGAAGCTCAAAATGTAGAAGATATAGCAGAAATATATGGTTTAACAACAGAAAATGTAGAATTAACAATAAGTAAAGAAGATGATTGGTATATGATAGGAGACGAAGGGGAAAAAGATTATTATATAGCAGATATAGCAATGATAGGAGGAGTGCATTCTCAAAAAAATACAGATAAAAAATCAAAGAATACAAGAATGGCGACATTAGAGATGGTAGAAAAGGTGTATGAAAAGATGTTAGAGATGGCAGAAAAAGGAAAAGTAGTAACATGTGATGCAACAAAAGATACATCATATATAAATATAAGAAAAATGGAAGAAAGTGGAATTATACAGATAGAAAGAGATGAAGAAAATGGTACATTTGGAGGTGGCGATATAGAGATGAGAAAAGTTACAATGATACCAAATAAAGAAAAATTACAAGAAGAAATAGAAAGTATAAAGAAAATATTAGAAGGCCTAAAGGAAAGAGATATAGCTAAACGTATAGATGATGATGGTAGATAAAATCTAAACTCCCCTTCAGAGATGGAATAATCTGAAGGGGAGTTATATATCTAACTATATATCATATAATTAATATCAGGAAAAATTGGATCTTTTTCCATAATATCTTTTAAAAATTTTTCATCAATTGAATCTTCTTTTATTTGATAATATAATTTTGTAAATCTTCCAATATGATCTTTAATTCTTTTTTTAGCATAATCTACCATTGTTCCATTTGTTATAATAAATAACCAGTCACTACTTTGAGCAAGTAATAATTCTCTAGCACATTGATTTAGTGCTTTTCTTTTTAATTCATTCATTTCATTTGGATAAGTATGAGCAAGCTCAACCATTCTGTCACCAGCAACATGAAGATGTTTATGAGCATAATCATTTGAAGGATTAAGCCATACTTCACTATATCCATTTGCACCCCAACTAGAACGGCAAGGTGATGCAATTTGCATGTTTGGATATTTATCTATATATTCTCCAGGTGTTATTAATTTAAAATTACAATCATCATAATATATTTTCTTAAATAATGTATATAACCAATAAGGTCCTTCATACCACCAATGTCCATATAATTCAGCATCATAAGGGCATAAAATAAAAGGTGGATTTTCAGTTAATGGGGCAAGATGTGATATTTGAGCTTTTCTACTATCAAAAAAATGACCGGCTTGTTTTTCTGCTGAATCTTTTGCCCATTGTAGATTGTAGTAATCTTTTTCACAATCTTTACCTGTGATTCTATAATATTTAATTCCTGTATGAACACGAACACCATTTGAGGCAATGTATGGTTTTATATAATCATAATCAGTATCATATCCAATATCTCTATAGAATTCTCTATAATTAAAATCTCCAGGATATCCATTTATAGAACTCCATACTTGTCTAGATGATTCCATATCTCTACCAAAAGCAACTACTCCTTCAGGAGAAACAATTGGAGCATAAGTACCAAATAGTGGAGCAGGGTCTGCATATAATATTCCATGTGATTCTGTTATAATATATTCTATACCAAATTCTTTTAAATATTTATCTGCTTCTGGAACATAGCCACATTCAGGAAGCCATATACCACGTGGTTTTCTTCCAAAATATTTTTCATATGTTTGAACACCAACACCAATTTGTGCTTTTACGGTTTGTTCTGTAACATAGAGAATAGGAAAATATCCATGTGTTGCACCACATGTAATAATTTCTAGTACACCGATATCTTGAAATTTTTTAAAAGCATTTATTAAATTGCAATTATATACATCTTTAAATAAATGCAAATCGTTTGAATATCTATCTAGATAATACTTTGATAATTCATTTAATCTAGAATCATAAACAGTTCTTTTTACTTCTTTTTCACATAACTCTATATGTGTTTTTAAATATTTTATATATCTTTTTTGCAATAATTTGTTATCAAACATATTTAGAAGTGGTGGGGTAAGTGACATTGTGATTCTAAAATCAACTTTTTCATCAACTAATTTTTGAAAATTAGTAAGTAATGGTATATATGTTTCTGAGATAGCCTCATAAAGCCATTGCTCTTCTAAATAATCTTCACTTTCAGGATGATGTATAAAAGGTAAATGAGCATGTAATACAAAACTTACATATCCTTGTGGGTCTGACATATAAAAACCTCCATTCTAATTTTTTTGCTATTAGTTAAAATAATGTGTCAAAAATTATAAAATGACACATTATTTAAAAACAGATGTTGGATTCCCAGATGATGGATTTCTTAAATCTAAACTATCTGAGTATACATTTAATTCATCTTTATAAAGAAGTGAATATAAATCTTTAATATTGTGTAATTTTTTTTTTTTTTTCATGAAAGAAAGTGTAGATATCTTCTTTTTTTGAATTTTGTTTGTTTTAACATTTCTAAAAAATACTGAATCTCCAAGTTTATCAAATAGGATATGGTCGTTTGGTGCTTCAATCGTATTTGAACTACTTATATAAATGTAATCTGTTGATAAATTACAGTCATGAACTTGACTATAAATAGGACGTCTACCTAATTCTATTTCATATGAAGTTTTTGCGTCATTAATTCTTATATACCAACTATTGGCAAAATCATTAATAGGAACTTCATAAAAATAATTTAAATCTTTATTGCGAACTATTAGAACAGGTCTTGTTGTAGTAAAGAAATTTTCTCCATATTTATTTATATAGCGTAATTTATCTTCATCTGATATTTCCCAATAAACAAATAGAGTATTAGGTGTTTGAGCTAATATTTTTACTACAGTTTTATTGTATTTATAAGGTAAATCATAGTATTCAGCAATATATTCCTTTGCTTTGTTTTTTGTATAAGGTTTAGAAGATGTTTTAAAAGAAATAATTTTTCTTCTAGAATCTATCTTTTTACGTTTTGCTAATTTTTTTACTTCTTGAATAATAGAAGTTTTTTTCCCAGCTTTTTTTGTAGTATTTTTTGCCGACACTTTTTTAGTTTCCTTTTTTGTTACAGTTGTTGTCTTAGCTTTTTTTGTCGATTTATTAGTCTTCTTGTCCTTTGTACTCATTTTTTTTGAAGAGTCTTTTTTCTTACCACTAGCTTTTGATGTAGTAGTAACAGAAGCTGTATTTTCGTCTTCTACTATTTTATTTTCTTTAGCTTTTCTAGGCATGATAACCTCCTTAGTAAAAATTATTTTTCAAATTATATATTATATTAAAAAAATATTTTTTTCAATAGAAAATACTTATAAAAAAATAAAAAAATAACTTTGTAACAATTTTGTAATATAAACGTAATATAAAACATATCAAAAAATGTTTACTTTTGTAAAATTATCGTATAAAATACTAAGTAAAGAACCAAATTTTTTGAAAGGGGTTTTGTAACTAATGAAAATTTTAATGCTAACTTGGGAATATCCACCAAGAGTGGTAGGAGGAATATCTAGAGTAGTACATGATTTATCACATAGGTTAATTAAAGATGGTCATGAAGTAGTAGTAGTTACATACAGAGATGGAGATGTACCATATTATGAGGACGACAATGGTGTCAATGTATATAGAGTAGACAATTATATGATCAGACCTAATAATTTTATAGATTGGATACTACAATTAAATTTCAATATGATAGCAAAATCTAGTGAAATAATAAAAGAACAAGGTGAGTTTGATGTGATCCATGCTCATGATTGGCTAGTTGCAAATGCAGCTAGAACACTTAAAATGACTTATGGAACACCAATTGTATCAACTATACATGCAACAGAAGCTGGTAGAAACTCAGGAATTAGAGATGAAGTACAAAGATATATTAATGATACTGAATGGATGTTAACATATGAGTCTTCTGAAGTAATTGTAAATAGTAATTATATGAAAAATGAATTACAAAGATTATTTGGTTTACCATATGAAAAAATAAATGTAGTACCAAATGGAACAGAATCAAAAAATTTCGAAGGAATAGAAAGAGACTATGACTTTAGAAGAAATTACGCAATGGATAATGAAAAAATAATATTATATATTGGAAGACTAGTTTATGAAAAAGGAGTTCAACATCTAATTGCTGCAATGCCAAAAATTTTAGCAGGATATCATGATGCGAAATTAGTTATTGCAGGAAAAGGTGGAATGATAGATGAACTAAGACAAGAAGTAGAAACACTTGGTATAGGAAATAAAGTATATTTTGCGGGATACTTAAATGGAGAAGCAGTAAAAAAGATGTATGCGTGTGCGGATGTAGCTGTATTCCCTAGCACATATGAACCATTTGGAATTGTTGCATTAGAAGCAATGTTATCAGGAACACCAACAGTAGTATCTGATATTGG
>CALXJL010000075.1 GCA_944388615.1 uncultured Clostridia bacterium | reverse complement strand
AGAATATGTAATAATTTCTGCATTTAGATCAAGGGTTTATTATAAGTCTGAAAAGAATGTATTTAAGTATTATAATTTTTTAGATGCAAAAAGTGAAGATGAATATAATAACTTTATACAAAATGCTAAAAAAGCATCATTATATGAAACTTATGAAACAGCAAATTACAAAGATCAATTAATTACTTTAATTACTTGTTCTTATCATGTAGAAGATGGTAGATTTGTTGTAGTAGGTAGAAAAAAGTAAGAACAATAATCAGAAAAGTAGTCTATAACTTAAAATAGCTATAGATTACTTTTTTATAATTTGTATTAAAAAAATAAATACCCGGAAAATCACTTTATTAGCTTCTTGACAAAATGAAAAAAATACTTTAAAATAGTTAGGTTGCTAACAAAAGTAATATAAAATTTTGTAAAAATTATTAATCTAAAATTTAAAAAAATTATTATTTACAGAATTTTATTATTAGAAAGAGAAGGAGGAAAAAAGAATGATAAAAAAATTAGCAAGTTATGTGAAAGAATACAAAAAATCTGCAATAGCTACACCAATATTTGTTATATTAGAAGTTGTTATGGAAGTTATTATTCCTCTTTTAATGGCAAATATAATAGATGTAGGAATTCAAAATAGTGATATTAACTATATTTTGGAAATGGGTATATTGCTGATAATATCTGCAATATTATCATTAGTATTTGGTATGTTATCTGGAAGGTTTGCAGCAAAAGCTTCAGCTGGATATGCTAAAAATTTAAGAAAAGCAATGTTCCATAAGGTACAAGATTATTCATTTGAAAATATTGACAAATTCTCTACATCTAGTTTAGTAACAAGAATGACAACAGATGTAACAAATGTACAAATGGCATTTCAAATGATAATACGTATTTTAGTGAGAGGGCCAATAATGATGATATTTGCTCTTTTAATGGTATTATCAATAAGTGCAAAATTATCTTTAATATTTTTTATAGCAATTCCAGTATTAGGAGCGATTTTATTTTACATAGCAATAAAAGCACATCCTATATTTGAAAAAGTATTTAAAAAATATGATAAATTAAATAGAGTAATACAAGAGAATTTGAATGCAATAAGAGTTGTAAAAGCATATGTTCGTGAAGATACAGAGGAAAAGAAGTTTCAAGAAGTTAATGATGAAGTATATACAAATTTTAAAAAAGCTGAAAAAATAGTAGCATTTAATAGTCCTGTAATGCAACTAACAATATATACATGTATATTATTCATATCATGGATAGGTGCTAAACTAATAGTTGGTGGAGATATGCAAACAGGTCAACTTTCTAGTATGATTACTTATGCTTGGCAAATTTTATCAAGCTTAATGATGATCTCAATGGTATTTGTAATGGTTATAATTGCACAATCATCAGCAGAAAGAATAGTAGAAGTAATAGATGAAGAACCAGCTTTAAAAAATCCAAGTAATCCAATAAAAGAAGTAAAAGATGGATCAATATCATTCAAAGACGTTAGTTTCTGTTATAGTGATGAACAAGATGAAAATAAATTTGCATTAGAACATATTAACCTTGAAATAAAAGAAGGAGAAACAATAGGAATAATAGGAGGCACAGGAAGTTCAAAATCAACATTAGTTCAATTAATACCAAGACTTTATGATGTTACAAAAGGTGAAGTTAAAGTTGGAGGTGTTAATGTAAAAGATTATGATATACATACTTTAAGAGATTCAGTTGCAATGGTGTTACAAAAAAATGTATTATTTTCTGGAACAATTGCAGAAAACTTGCGTTGGGGAAAGAAAAATGCTGACCAAGAGGAATTAGAAGATGCATGTAAATTAGCACAAGCAGATGGATTTATAAGAGAATTCCCATCAAAATATGAAACAGTTTTAGATCAAGGAGGAACAAATGTATCTGGAGGTCAAAAACAAAGAATATGTATAGCAAGAGCAATTTTAAAGAAACCTAAAATTTTAATTTTAGATGATTCAACAAGTGCAGTCGATACAAAAACAGACAGTTTTATAAGAAAAGCATTTAGAGAAGAAATACCAAACACAACAAAAATAATTATAGCGCAAAGAGTAACATCAATAGAAGATGCAGATAAAATTATTGTATTAAATGAAGGAAAAATTGATGGAATAGGTACATCAGAAGAATTACTAAAAACAAATGAAATATACAAAGAAGTATATGAATCTCAGAAGAAAGGAGATGACGAATAGAATGGAGAATAAGAATAAGAAAAAATCTTCAAAAATAAAAACTATAAAAAGGCTATTAGGATATGTGACTTCAACATATAAATTACAACTATTTGTTGTTTTAGTTAGTATTATTATAAGTGCATTAGTGGGAGTTGCAGGAATTGAATTTATAAAATATTTAATTGATGATTTTATTACTCCATTTCTTACAAGTCAAAATCCTGATTATACAGCATTATTCAATGTAATAATGATAATGGCATTTGTATATTTAGTTGGAGTAATAGCAACATACATATATAATAGATTAATGATAAATATATCTCAAGGAATATTAAATAAAATACGTAAACAGTTATTTAATCATATGCAAAAACTACCAATAAGATATTTTGATAGTAGACCACATGGAGAAATAATGAGTACTTATACAAATGATGTTGATACATTAAGACAAATGTTAAGTCAAAGTATACCTCAGGTATTTTCTGCTTGTGTATCTATGGTAACGATTTTAGTATCAATGCTTACAACAAATGTGTATTTAACATTAGTAGTTATTGCAATGGTAGTAGTAATGATATTTGTTTCAAAATATCTAGGAGGAAATAGTTCAAGATTCTTTGTAAAACAACAAGAGGATATAGGAAAAATTGATGGTTATATCGAAGAAATGATGGAAGGTCAAAAAGTAGTAAAAGTTTTTAATTATGAAGAAGAATCTAAAAATAAGTTTGATGAGTTAAATGAAGCTTTATGTGAAAGCAATACAAAAGCAAATATGTATGCAAATATTTTAATGCCATGTATTATGAATATAGGTAACTTAGGATATGTTTTAGTAGCAGTAATTGGAGGAATGTTATCTGTTAATGGAATACTAACAATAGGAAGTATAGCTGCATTTTTGCAATTTGTAAAAGCATTTACAAATCCATTAGGTCAAGTATCACAACAAATGAATTCTATTGTTATGGCATTAGCTGGAGCTGAAAGAATATTTGAATTAATAGATGAAGAAGTAGAAATAGATGAAGGATATGTTACATTAGTAAATGCTAAAATAGAAAATGGAAAAATCAGAGAAACTGAAGAAAGAACAGGAGTATGGGCTTGGAAACATCCTCATAAAGATGGAAGAATTACATATACAAGACTTCGTGGTCAAGTTGAATTTGAAAATGTTCAATTTGGATATGAAGAAAATAAAAGGATATTACATGATATAACGCTAACGGCAAAAGAAGGACAAAAAGTTTCATTTGTTGGAGCCACAGGGGCAGGAAAAACTACTATTACAAATTTAATAAATCGATTCTATGATATTCAGGAAGGAAAAATAAGGTATGACAGAATAAATATCAGAAAGATTAAAAAAGATGACTTAAGAAGATCTTTAGGAATGGTTTTACAAGATACAAGTCTATTTACAGGAACAATAAAAGATAATATAAGATATGGAAAATTAAATGCATCAGATGAAGAAGTAATTGAAGCTGCAAAACTTTCTAATGCAGATAAATTTATAAGAAACTTACCACATGGATATGATACAGTAATAACAGGAAATGGAGAAGGATTATCACAAGGGCAAAGACAATTATTATCAATTGCAAGAGCAGCATTAAATAATCCACCAGTTTTAATATTGGATGAAGCAACATCAAGTATTGATACAAGAACAGAAAAGATTGTTCAAGAAGGAATGGATAAACTAATGAAAGGAAGAACCGTTTTTGTAATAGCACATAGATTATCTACAATTAAAAATTCGGATTTAATTATGGTTTTAGATCATGGTAGAATTATAGAAAGAGGAAATCATAATGAGTTAATTGCAAAAAAAGGTACATATTACGGATTATATACTGGAGCAATTGAAATTGATTAGAGAGATTTATGGAAAGAGAACTATTAAAAAAGTTCTCTTTTTTCTATAGCATAATTTTATTTTTTATGATATCCTTTAAAAGGAATAAATTTAAAGGGGGCTTTTTTAATGAAGAAAAAAATTTTAATTGGTATTCTTGGCATTATAGTAATAGCAGTAGTGGCAATAGGCTATTTGGTTTTTTTAGATATGCAACAAGAAGAAAAGCTAAAAACAGAATTAACAGAAATAAGTGACTTATCAAATGCAGAAAATATTGATGTTGATACAATAAATAAAAGACTGGAAAGAACTGTAACAAATGGTGATTATGCAGTTGTAGAACAATCTTTTAAAGAGTATTTAAAAGATAATTTTGATAATATTATACAAATTACAGAGATATTAAATGATGAAAAAATTATTAATTTGTTAACTGTAGATAATTATAAAGAAGATGGGAAAGATTTTACAGAAACGAAAAATTATATTACCACTACAAAAGAAAAACTAGAAACATGTAAAACAAAGTATACAGAATTTTTTACAGAGGAAAAGGCAATGTCTTATATAAATGATAAAGGATTAGATAGCTATTATATAGATCTGTATAAACAAGAATTTGTAGGAGATATAGAAAATCAAAATAATGATAATGTGGTTGAAAATTCAATAGATGAAATAATAGAAATATTAGATGTTTCTGAAGAAGTAATAAATTTTCTATCCGAAAATCAAAATAGTTGGCAAATAGAAGGTGAAAATATAGTTTTCAATAGTGAAAGTTTATCTAGTGAATATGATCAATTAATAAACAAATTATCTTAAAAATAGTGATTATAAGCTTTAATTAGAAAAAAATAACTTATGAATGCATAGTTCATAAGTTATTTTTTCTTCTAAGGTAAAAACAAACAAAAGTTTTGCAAAAACTATTGATTATTTTTTTTAGTTATGATATTATACTTTTGAAATTGGAAAGGAGGTTCATAATGGCTGTACAAAAAACAAATAAATTAGTTGCACCTGTGGTAAAATGGGTTGGTGGTAAAAGGCAACTATTACCTGAAATAATAAAATATTCTCCCAAAAAGTTTAATACATATTTTGAACCTTTTGTAGGTGGAGGAGCAGTATTATTTGAACTTCAACCAAAACAAGCGGTAGTAAATGATATTAATAAAGAGTTAATAAATTTATATAGTGTAATACAAAATAATGTTGACGAATTAATAGATAAGTTATCTGATTCAAATACCTATTCAAATACATCAGAATGTTATTATAGAATTAGAGAATTAGATAGAGAACCAAAAAAATATAATAAGATGACTGGTATAGACAGAGCAGCTAGAATCTTATATTTAAATAAAACTTGTTACAATGGATTATATAGAGTTAATAGTATGGGAGAATTTAATTCTCCATTTGGTAGTTACAAAAATCCAAATATAGTTAATGAAATTACATTAAGGGCAGTAAATAAATATTTTAATGAATCTAACATTAAGTTTTTGAATGGTGATTTTGAAAAAACAGTTAAAAATGCTAAGAAGTGTGATTTTGTCTATTTTGATCCACCTTATGCACCAATATCTAAAACCTCTAATTTTACAGGATATAATGAAAGTGGATTTGGAGAAAATGAGCAAATAAGATTAAAAGAATTATGTGATGCACTTAATAAAAAAGGTGTTAAATTTTTATTATCAAATTCAGATTGTGAATTTATAAGAGAACTATATAAAAATTATAATATTGTTACTATTAAAGCCAAAAGAGCTATAAATAGTAATGGAAATAATAGAGGAGCGGTAAGTGAGGTGTTAATAAGAAATTATGAGTAGGTGTACAACTAATAAAGAAGCTTGGAAATTATTATTTGATAAATATAATATACTAGAAGAGATTAATCAAAATGGATATTTTAAAATAACTGCTAAAGAGATAAATGAGTTTAGAGAAGCTAGACTTATGACAAAGTTTGATAATAGTGCAAACTTACCAGAATTATTTAAAGAGAATGATTTAGCAATATTACCTATTACAAGCAATAGCTATATGATTGCAAGATTCCAAACTTATATGAAGTTTGAAAAGACAGAAGATGAAGAGATTATAAAAATAAATTTTCCAGAATATATTCAAAGTTTAGACTATAATAATATAACAAGTGAAGCATTAGCAATAAATTGTGCATATATTACTCAAATATTAGAAGATTTTTTAGATGAAGAAGATCTTGTTCCTACTATAAGTGGAAAAATGGGCTCTGGAAATTTCGAATTTAAAATTAAGAATAAAGAAAATAAAAATGAATATATTAATGTTTCTGTTCATAATTCGAGAATTGAAATAGATGGAGGGTTCGAAGGCGTAAAAAGTCTTGCTTTAATTGAGGCTAAAAATGTAATTTCAGAAGATTTTTTAGTTAGACAATTATATTATCCGTATAGACTTTGGAAAAGTAAGATAAATAAGCCAGTTAGACCTATATATATGGTTTATTCAAACGGAATTTTTAATGTTTACGAATATAGATTTGATAATGATGATGATTATAGTTCTATTAAATTTGTTAAAAGCAAAAAATACAGTATAGAAGATACAGAACTAAATATACAAGATATTCAAACAGTATTTAATAATATAAATGAATTTGTGAAAGAGCCAGAAATAGCATTTCCACAAGCAGATTCATTTGATAGAGTAATTAACCTTTGCGAGTTATTGTTAGATGAATCAAAAACAAAGAATGAAATTACTGAAAATTATGCATTTGATGAAAGACAAACAAATTATTATACCGATG